>CAZVEO010000103.1:0-1707 GCA_964626385.1 uncultured Bacteroidaceae bacterium | reverse complement strand
TTCAAAATACTTCTCACAAAAATTCTTCTTAAAATTTACTTCTTCCGACATAATCGTTTTTGATTTATATATTGTTTTGAGGTTTCAAATTAAACTTCTCTGCTTCTTTATAAAGCAAGTTTAAAGCCTCTTGTTTGTCGTTATGTATGCTTCCCTCCAAAATAGCATCTTTTATTTTATTCTTAAGCTCGCCCACAACCCTGCAAGGAGTAAGATTATATATTTTCATAATATCCTCTCCACTTACAGGTACTTTGAAATTTCTTATTTTATCTTTTTCCTCTATTTCTTGCATTTTTTGTTTTACCAAATTAAGATTAGAAATGTATTTGGACTTCTTTGCAAGATTTTTTGATGTAATATCACTGTGGCACAATATCATAAGGTCGTCAATATCATCGCCAGCCTCAAACAAACACCTTCTAACAGCCGAGTCGGTTACCTCATCTTCTACCAATGCAATAGGTCTTAAGTGTAGAAAAACAAGTTTTTTTACATATTTCATATTTTCGTTTAGAGGCAATTTTAGACGACGAAATATTTTCTCTACCATATAAGAACCCTTTACCTCGTGCCCATGAAAAGAAAAACCAGTTTTTTTATCATATTTTTTGCAAAGAGGTTTTGCTATATCGTGCAGAAGGGCAGCCCAGCGGAGAAATAATTTATCTGATTGTTTTGCAACGTTGTCCAATACCTCCATTGTGTGAAGAAAATTATCCTTGTGTGTTTTTTCTCCTACGCTATCCACTCCTTTAAGAGCAACAAGTTCGGGTAGTATTATATTCAACAATCCACATTTGTCCAACAACTTAAAAGCCATAGAGGGACGTTTGGAAAGCAACATTTTGTTCAATTCTTCTGTTATTCTTTCTTGAGAAATGATTTTTATTCGCAAAGCATTTCTTTTAATGGCTTCAAATGTTTCGGGCAGAATAGAAAAATCCAATTGTGAGGCAAATCTAATACAACGTAACATTCTCAAAGGGTCGTCCGAAAAAGTAATATCTGGGTCAAGCGGTGTGCGAATAATTTGTCTTTCCAAGTCATATAGTCCCTCAAACGGGTCAAGCAGTTCTCCGTATCTATCTTTATTTAGACAAATAGCCATAGCGTTTATGGTAAAATCTCTACGGTTTTGGTCATCTTGCAATGTTCCGTCTTCTACCAAAGGTTTTCTGCTATTTAACCTGTAGGACTCTTTTCTTGCTCCAACAAATTCTACTTGCCAATCTTTCCCGTCTAAAACATAGTGTATCATTGCAGTACCAAAAGATTTAAAAACATAAACCTTATTTGAATAAGGCAAATGTTCAGCAACTTTTTTTGCCAAATCTATTCCGCTCCCAATACAAACTATATCTATATCTGTACTTTTTCTATTTAGGAAAATATCCCTTACATAGCCACCGATAACGTATGTTTCCACGCCCATACTATCAGCAACACTGCTCACAAGATGAAATATATCGTTGTTTATTTTTTCTTTTGTATTTATATATTCTTTTAAACTCATTCTACTACCCCTTGAAAAAAATGTACCTTCAACAAAATAATTTTTGCAAAGATAATGTTTTTTTTGCACTCTTTACCGCTATCACAATTTTAAATAACACACAAAAAAGAGACTAAAAAATAACACTCCTACAGCCACAGGCACACCCTGCACCCACAGGGTGTTTTATAAGGGCATAGCCGTTATTTATA
>CAZVEO010000102.1:0-2820 GCA_964626385.1 uncultured Bacteroidaceae bacterium | reverse complement strand
AAAAACGCACTTTTAACCAAGTTGACAGGCTTCCCAAAAGCCCGCCAACTTTTTTATTGTAATGTGTTATATTATATATTTGTGTTATCTGCATAAATTTTCTTAATTTTGCAAATCTAATATTTTTATTTAAAAAACTAATAAAATGTATAGAACACATACTTGCGGAGAACTTCGCAAAGAAAATATAGGAAAAGAAGTAGTTTTAAGCGGTTGGGTGCAAAAAATGCGAGACCTTGGAAGTATGACCTTTATAGACCTAAGGGATAGGTATGGAATAACCCAAATAGTTATTGATGAATCAACAAGTCAAAATATAAAAGACTTGGCAAAAACTTTTTCCCGAGAATATGTCCTACAAATTAAAGGCTTGGTAAGAGAAAGAAGTAGCAAAAACTCAAAAATACCAACAGGAGATATAGAAATAGAAGTAAAGGATATAAAGGTACTCAATACTTCAAAAGTTCCTCCTTTCACCATAGAAGATAATACCGATGGAGGAGATGAATTAAGAATGAAGTATCGTTATTTGGATTTGAGAAGAAATGTTGTTAAACAAAATCTTGAATTACGACATCGTTTAGCAATGTTGACAAGAAACTTTTTAAGCGAAGAAAATTTTCTTGAAATAGAAACACCATTCCTTATTCGTTCTACGCCAGAGGGTGCAAGAGATTTTGTGGTACCATCTCGTATGAACCCTAACCAATTCTATGCTCTTCCTCAAAGTCCTCAACAATATAAACAACTTCTTATGGTTGCGGGCCTTGATAGGTATTTTCAAATAGTTAAGTGTTTTAGAGACGAGGACCTTAGAGCAGATAGACAACCGGAATTTACACAAATAGATTGCGAAATGTCTTTTGTGAAGCAAGAAGATGTTTTGAACCTTTTTGAAGGGTTGATAAAATATCTGTTTAAAGAAGAAAAGAATTTGGACTTACCTGATTTTCAACGTATGACTTGGCATGATGCGATGAAGTTTTATGGTTCGGACAAACCTGATACAAGATTTGATATGCGTTTTGTGGAACTAAATGAGGAAACTAAGGGTAAAGGTTTTAAAGTTTTTGATGATGCAGAATTGGTTGTAGGAATATGTGCTAAATGGTGTGCTGAATATACTCGCAAACAACTTGACGGACTTACCGATTTTGTGAAACGTCCTCAAATAGGTGCTTCAGGGCTTGTTTATATCAAGTGTAATAATGACGGAACGTTTAAATCCTCTGTTGATAAATTCCTTAAAGAAGCAGATTTAAAAGCAATAGCACAAAAATTCTCTGCTGACAAGGGCGACCTTATTTTGATAATGGCAGGAGAAACAATGAAAACTCGCACTCAACTTTGTGCCTTACGATTGGAAATGGGGCAAAGACTTGAGTTAAGAGACCCATTTAAGTATGCAGTGCTTTGGATTACAGATTTTCCTCTTTTGGAATGGAGCGAAGAAGATAAAAGATTCTATGCTATGCACCACCCTTTCACTGCACCAAATCCTGAGGACTACCCAGAAAAACTTCATAGCAATCCTAAAGAAGTACGTGCTAATGCCTACGACCTTGTTATCAATGGAACAGAAGTAGGAGGTGGCTCTATAAGAATACATGATAGAAAAACTCAGTTGGAGATGTTTGAAACATTAGGTTTTAGTGAAGAGGATGCAAAACAACAATTTGGCTTTTTAATGCAAGCTTTTGAGTATGGAGCACCACCTCATGGAGGTATAGCTTTTGGTTTTGATAGATTATGTTCCATATTTGCAGGAGCAGATTCTATAAGAGATTTTATAGCCTTTCCAAAAAACAATAGCGGTAGAGACCTTATGTCTGATTCTCCTAATGTTATTTCCCAGCAACAACTTGACGAACTTTATATAAGTTTGAACAAAGTAGAAAAATAAAACAAAAGTGGAACAAATAGAACAAAATAAGGAGATAAAACCTTGTGTTTTTACAGTTTTATCTCCTTTGTTATATGATACCATACAAAGAGAGCAACCTCATATTAGCGTTATTGTAGATATACTTAGAGCAACTACAACTATATGCACAGCCGTTTATTATGAGGCAGAAATTATTCCAGTTGCTTCCTTGAAAGAGGTAGCGCAGTATAAGGAAAAAGGCTATCTTGTGGCAGGAGAAAGATTGGAAAAAGGGTTGGAAATGGCAGATTTTGGCAACTCGGCCTTAGAATTTATGAACCAAAATATTAAAGGAAAGGAAATAGTACACTCCTCCACTAATGGTACAAAAGCCATGATGCAAGCCATAGAACACAAAGCAAATGAAGTAATAATAGCTTCTTTTAGCAATATAGATGCAATAGCAAACTACTTGATTGAGCAAAAGTGCGATGTAGAAATAGTATGCTCAGGTTGGAGAGGTAATTTTTGTTTGGAAGACACTATGTTTGCGGGGGCTTTAACGACAATATTGTTACAAAATGATTTTATAACCAAAGATGATGCTACCCATATGGCTCTGACTTTATGGAACGATAGTAAAGAAAATATTTGGAAAACATTAGAAAAAGCCAAACATATACACAAACTTAGAAAACATCATTTGGACGATGTTTTTGATTATACATTTACTTTTAATACTTGTCCAATAGTTCCAAAACTTTTTTATATAGACAATAAGTGGAAAATCTTTAAAGCCGACTAATTTTATTTTTTTATACTTTGAAATAAATTGTGGTTAAGATTCGTTTTTTATTAAAGTCTTCAAAAAAAAAGAATTTATAAATAAGGAGTTTAGTTTTATGTTTAAGCGGATATTGTTTTTTTTTGTTTTTATGTTATTGTTTTTGGGAGGA
>CAZVEO010000101.1:0-2844 GCA_964626385.1 uncultured Bacteroidaceae bacterium | reverse complement strand
GTAGGTATCTTTTTCTCTTACAAAGTTACGAACATTTTTTGACCTGACCAAACGCGTGCACACTTTTTTTTCATAACTTATTGATTCTCAGTAAACGCAGCCTGAGGCTGTTCTATAAGACGCATAAGCGTATGATAGAAAGTAACGGCTCTGCCCTTATAAGACAACCTATGGCTGCGGATTTGCCCTTATAAAACACCCTGTGAGTGTAAAGGCATTATTTTTTATAGGTTAATATAGGTTGTGATGAGTTATTTGAAATTAGCATAATTTATAATAAATAATTAGTTAATATAATAACATAAATAGTTGTAAATAAATAAGTTATAGGGGGGGGGGTAAATTTTGTAAAGTTTTTTTGATTTTTTTACAATTATTTCAAAAAAACATATTATCTTTGCATATGTTGTTTAGATAAATAAATGTACTTTTTATAGTATGATTTTTCTTTTAAATGAAGTAAATAAAAAACAACAAATCTTTGTAAATATTTGAACTTGCGATAGATATAGACATCGCAGGGAACTAAGAGAATAAACATATCGGACATTTTTTTTCTTATTTGAAAAGCAGTTTATTTATGAAAGGAATTATACTTGCAGGTGGTAGTGGAACAAGATTGTTTCCTATTACCAAAGGCGTAAGCAAACAATTATTACCTATTTATGATAAACCGATGATTTATTATCCGTTATCTGTTTTGATGTTGGCGGGAATAAAGGAGGTTTTGATTATTTCAACTCCTCAAGATTTGCCGGGATTTGAGCGACTACTTGGAGACGGAAAAGATTTAGGAATGAAGTTTTCGTATGCCGAGCAACCTTCACCTGATGGTCTTGCACAAGCCTTTATTATTGGCGAAAAGTTTGTTGGTAAGGACGATGTTTGTTTGGTTTTGGGCGACAATATTTTTCAAGGACAAAATTTTTCCGTTATGCTACACAATGCTGTCAAAGATGTTGAGCAAAATAAGAAAGCCACTGTTTTTGGTTATTATGTCAATGACCCTGAAAGATATGGCGTTGCAGAGTTTGACCAAAATGGCAACTGTTTAAGTATAGAAGAAAAACCGCAACAACCAAAAAGCAACTATGCTGTTGTTGGCTTGTACTTTTATCCGAATAAAGTAGTAGAGATAGCAAAAAATATTAAACCTTCGGCGAGAGGAGAATTAGAAATAACAACTGTTAATCAGGAGTTTTTGAAAGCAAAAGAGTTGAAAGTACAAACTTTGGGCAGAGGTTTTGCATGGTTAGACACGGGCACTCACGATAGTTTGAGTGAAGCCTCCACATATGTAGAAGTTTTAGAAAAACGTACTGGTTTAAAGATAGCATGCTTGGAGGAAATAGCCTATAACAACGGTTGGATAACCAAAGGGGACTTAAAGCAACTTGCCCAACCAATGATAAAAAACCAATACGGTCAATATCTTTTGAAACTTGCCGAAAACTAAAATATAAAAAGCAATAAAAAGAAACAAAAATGCAAACGAAACGAAATATCTTAATTACTGGTGGAGCGGGATTTATTGGCTCGCACGTGGTGAGGCTGTTCGTCAATAAGTACCCAAACTATAATATATATAATGTAGATAAATTAACTTACGCTGGCAATCTTGCAAACTTGAAAGATATAGAAAACAAAGATAACTATCATTTTATTAAAGAAGATATCTGCAATTTTAACAAGATGCTTGAAATAATAAAGCAGAATGATATTGACGGCATCATTCATCTTGCTGCTGAAAGCCATGTTGATAGAAGCATCAAAGACCCTTTTACTTTTGCAAAGACTAATGTTTTAGGTACTTTATCTTTATTGCAGGCTGCAAAAATTTCTTGGGAAGAAAAATCACAAAAAGAAAATAAACCAAAATTTGAGGGCAACCTTTTTTATCACATCTCAACAGACGAAGTCTATGGTGCTTTGCAGATGACAAAACCTGAGGGAATAAAGCCACCTTTTACAACAAAAGCCTCTTCCAATTACAATCATTTGGCTTATGGTGATAAGTTTTTTACTGAGGATATGAAATATGAGCCACACAGTCCTTATTCAGCATCAAAGGCTAGTAGCGATCATTTTGTCAGAGCATTCCACGACACCTACGGCTTACCAACAATAGTAACCAACTGCTCAAATAACTACGGTCCATATCAATTTCCCGAAAAACTTATTCCTTTATTTATAAACAATATAAGACACAAAAAACCACTTCCTGTTTATGGTAAAGGTGAAAACGTGAGAGATTGGTTGTACGTAGAAGACCACGCCAGAGCTATCGATACAATATTTCATAAAGGCAAAGTCGCAGAAACATATAACATTGGCGGCTTTAATGAGTGGAAAAATATAGATATAATCAAAGTTATCATTAAAACAACTGATAGATTATTAGGACGAAAAGAAGGTGAGGACGAAAATCTTATAACTTACGTAACCGATAGAGCAGGTCACGACTTACGTTACGCCATAGACTCTACAAAACTACAAAAAGAATTAGGCTGGGAACCGTCTTTACAGTTTGAGGAAGGCATAGAAAAAACAGTTCGTTGGTATTTAGAGAATCAAGACTGGTTAGACAATATAACTTCTGGCGAATATATGTCTTATTACAAAGAGATGTACGAAGGTAGATAAAAAACTACTTATAGCGAATCTATACAAATAGTTACCTTACGAAACACCTTTGGTTATATCAGAGGTTATTTTTTTTGTAATGTATAGTTAGATTTAATTTTGATTTACACAATATAGAATATAGGTAAAATTGAGTTGGACGGGGAAAAAATAAGGTATTAAGGTTATGGAGCGAAAGATAGTAGTAGTAGGTTTGGGGTA
>CAZVEO010000100.1:0-3516 GCA_964626385.1 uncultured Bacteroidaceae bacterium | reverse complement strand
AACATATAAAAAAGCCTAATTTTCCTTGTGTAAAACCACGTAAAAAAACATAGTCTTTTACAAATCTCCACGAAGCTTTTAGTATTGCTGTAATGTGGTTCCTATGCTTGCCTTTGGCAATATATTCTTGTGCTTTAAGATTTGCGTACTTATCTAATTGCTCTTTAAATTGTTGTTTTGAAGAAAAAGAAAAATGCAACAAATCTCCTTTTAAAATTCCTATTGGCTGTGAAGTATCTTTGAAAACAACTTTTTCATGAACAAAATCACCGCTAAATTCCCCAGAATTTTTGTTATATAGCCTTAATTGCTTATCAGGATATAAACCGCAAGTTTTTACCCAATTACCCCAAAAATTATTTAATCTCTTTAATTTGTAACCAACTTTTGGAGTCGCTGTTTCTTTTAATGTTTTTATACTTTCTCTTAATTCTTCGGATAAGCATTCGTCAGCATCTATATTTAAGACATAGTCATTGCTTGTCTGATTTGCTGCAAAATTTTTTTGTTTTGTATAACCCAAGAACTTTTGTTTGATAAACTTAACTTTGTATTTATTGCAAATTTCTTCTGTCTTATCTGTTGAATAACTATCTACTACAATAATCTCCTCTACAACATCTTGCAAACTTTCTATACATCTTGCTATATTATTTTGTTCGTTAAGAGTAATAATAGTGGCAGAAATTTTCATATTAATAAATTTGAGTAAGTTCTTTAAAGATAGATTCTTTTATAGAAGGCAAAAGCGTCCTAACGTTTATAATATTAAGCGAGTGTTTAGGAAAATGCTTGTCCATTCTGCCATCAACACTATGGGCAATGGTATCAGAGTCTTGTTTGCCAAAATCTACGTATGCAACTATGGTTTTTGGCTTTTTCTCTTGTGCAGAAACAAAATACTCATGTAACCAAAGATGTTCTACTCCTTCTGATTTAAGTACGGAGGTTATTTTGCTAACAAGTTTTTTTCTATTGTAACGAGCAAAAAAAGAAGGTTTTCTTGTCTTGTTCTTTAACCCTTTTTTTAGAAGGTTGTTGCTTTTTTTATCTATCATAAGGCTAAAAATATCAATTTTTTACAAAGATAGTTTTTATTTTTGTTTAAAGGAGTAAAAAACTTGATTTTATTTTAAAGTATTGACACTTTGAGGAGTCCAATCATAAAGAAAACCCAACACTTTTTTTACATCATAGCCTTTGTCCGCTTCCAAATAAGATGAGTTTTGAGTATGCAAGTAATTACCCTCTGAGTCCAAAATCACAAAAACAGGAAAACCAAATCTTGCCGGATTTTTCAAAAGACGCATAGCCTCAGAATTTTTGTTTTTTGTAGAATAATTTACATGTATATAAACAAAATTGCTATCAATGACGTTTTTTATATCAGAGTTGGTTTGCGTAAGTTCAGCAAATTTTAAGCACCAAGGACACCAATTGCCTCCTACTTGGCATAAAACGTATTTATTTTCTGCCTTTGCTTTTGTTATGGCTTGTTGTATTTGCGAGAGAGCGTCTATCTTTTCATCATAAGGCTTAGTTTGTGCAAAAAGTCCATTTGCCACAAACAAACAAAAGATAACGATAACTAAAAATTTAAATCTTTTCATAATGATATAAGTATAAGTATTTGTGCTGTAAATATTCTCAAAAACATACTAAGAGGATAAACTGTTGCATAACTTACAGAAGGGTGGTCTGTTTCAGTGCTTTCGTTGGCAAAAGCCAAAGCGGGAGGGTCGGTGTGTGCGCCTGCTATCATACCAACTATAGTATAATAAGGTAATTTAAACACTGCTCTTGCCAAAACTGCAACTATAAAAGTAGGTACCACAGTAATAATAAGCCCATAAACAACCCACCAATAACCACCATTAACAATAACATCAACAAAATTTTCTCCTGCTGTAAGTCCCACCGCTGCCAAAAACAAAGCTATACCTATGTCTCTTATCATCATATTGGCACTTGTGGTGGTATAGGTAACAACCTTATATAAAGGGCCAAAACGAGATATCAGTATGGCTACAATTAAAGAACCTCCCGCCAAACCTAACTTTACAGGTTGAGGTATGCCCGGAAACTTAATTGGTATAAGACCGACAATAACTCCCAAGAAAATACCCATAAAGATAGGTATAAGGTTAGGTACTTCCAAACGTTTAAGAGAGTTGCCTAAAACATTGGCGACTTTTTGAATATCATCCTCACTGCCAACAACTACAACTCTATCTCCTAATTGTAATTGAAGGTCTGCACTTGCAACCAACTCTGTTCCACCTCGTTTTACTCTTACAAGAGTTACATCATACAAAGAACCTAAATGCAATTCTCCCAATCTTCTGCCTTGTATTTCTTTTTTTGTTACTACTATGCGTTTGGCTTCCAATTTGCCATGAGCCATATCCCATTGTATATCTTCTGTTTTAAGCAATTCACCAATAAGCAAAACTACTTCTTGCTCATGCTCTTTGAGAGTAACCATTCTAACAATATCTCCTACATAAAGCACACTATCCTTTGTTGGTCTTTCTACATTGCCGTCCGCTCTTTTTATACGAGAAACAACAAAGGGTGTCTTATATATGGAGTGTAAGGCTTGCAAACTTTTTCCCTCTAAACCTTTGTTTGTTACACGTATGGATAAGGAAGAAGGGTTGTTTTCTGTGTTAGAATTTTGTTTTGCAAGTTCATCTTCTTTATGCGGATTAATGCGAAAAATAACCTTTACAAGCATAGGCACAAAGATAATACTCAACACTGCCAAAGGATATGCCACAGCGTAAGCCGAAGAAAGAAAATTGCTTTCCTTTCCTGCATCAGCCAAAGTCTGTTGTGCTGCTCCAAGAGAAGGTGTATTGGTTACTGCTCCTGCCATTATACCCGTCATTGTAGCCAAATCTGTATTGGTTAGATAACCTATAATTATGGTTACCAAACAACCTATAACAATAACAAGAGCGGCAAGCATATTAAGTTTTAAACCTCCTTTTTTCAAAGAAGAAAAGAAACTCGGTCCTACTTGCAACCCTATGGCATAAACAAAAAGTATTAAACCAAAATCTTTTACAAAAGACATTAATTTGCTATCGGCTATAAAACCAAAATGGGAAAGTATTATACCTACAAAAAGAATCCATGTAATTCCCAAAGAAATACCTTTTACTTTAAATTTTCCCAAATACAAGCCCATCGCTATGGTTAAGGCAATAAGCAAAATACTTTGTGCTACATTTTGAGTAAAAAAAATGCTCTTCAACCAATCCATAATTCAATAGTTTTTTTATCTATTTCTTATTTCTTACGTTTATGATTTGAGTTTGCAAAAATATATACTTTTTATTTGCTCGCAAAATTTTATACAAACAAATAAAATATAGTGATAGTAAATATTTGAAAACGTCCGCGATATTTTTCTCACAATATTTGAATAGTATTATAAATTTTTTATATCCTTGCAAGTGAGAGGATTTAATGAGTTTCTTTTTTAATGATAGAAAACATTATGAAAAAGAA
>CAZVEO010000099.1:0-3763 GCA_964626385.1 uncultured Bacteroidaceae bacterium | reverse complement strand
TTTTAACAATAAAAAAAATCACAGAAATGAAAAAGATAGCTTTAAAGTCCATAATATTTTTATTTATGGCAATATTCACAGGAGTAACCTTCTTTGCCTGCAACGATGACGACGAAAAAGAAGAAAGAAAAGATAATTGTAAAATTTGTGGTGTAACAAACCCTTTAACAGAGTTGGATTGGCTGAGAACAAAAGTAGTAGAATTCTCTACTTCAGAGGAAAAAGCACAAATTTATACTTGTATCTATCAAAATGATAAGCAATGGTTCTTAATAACAGATTGTGTAGAGTAGTGTAATGATGGAGGACAAAATTTAATAGATTGTGAGGGTAATTATATAGGAAGCATTTTTGGAATTGCGGGATTAGGTTATAAAACCTATGAAATAGATGAAAATAGTATTGAACTTATTTATGAAAACGAAAACTTTGAAAACGAAAAAATACAAATGATAAAGTGAATTTATCTACTTTATCATTTGTATTTAATAAAAATAAACTCTTATTGTTTTTTGTTTTGAGAGGCAATTATTTCTTCCATAGGACTATCTATACGCATTTTATAAAAGGAACGCCAAACAAAAATTATAGCAATAATCACAAAAACAAGTCCAAAATATGGAGCAAGTTTGCGGAAACTTTCACTTATAGCCATTTCCATAGCCAAAAGTCCGAATAGCGTTGTAAACTTAATAATCGGGTTAAGAGAAACAGAAGAAGTATCTTTGAATGGGTCGCCAACTGTATCACCAACAACAGAAGCATCATGTATGTCCGTACCCTTTAAAGCCAAATCAACCTCAACAACTTTTTTTGCATTGTCCCAACTACCACCTGCATTAGCCATAAAAACAGCTTGAAACAAACCAAATAACGCAATAGAAATCAAATAAGAAACAAACAAACTCACTGCCTGCTCTCCTCCAATACCCTCAGGTGAAGACAAACAAGCAAAACCTAAAGCAAAGAAAAATATAGCAATAAAAATATTAAACATACCTTTTTGAGCATATTGAGTACATATTTTTACCACTTCAACACTACTTTTTGTATCAGCTTTCTTTGGTGCGTTAGGGTCAAGTTTGATATGATTTTTAATATACTCCACAGCACGATTGGCTCCCACTGTAACAGCCTGAGTACTTGCTCCTGTAAACCAATAAATAACCGCCCCACCAAGTATAAAGCCAAGTATTGTATAAGGGTTAAGTATATTTAAAACAATGGCAGGGTCTATTCCCAAAACATTTTTTATAACAAGTATTATAGAGAAAATCATTGTTGTTGCTCCTACAACGGCTGTACCTATAAGTACAGGCTTTGCTGTTGCTTTAAAAGTGTTGCCAGCACCATCGTTTTGTTCCAAATAATATTTGCTTTTTTCTCTATCGGGTTTGAAACCAAATTCTTTTTCTACTTCTTCGTCTACGTTAGGTATTTCTTCAAACAGAGAGAGTTCATAAACACTTTGAGCATTATCGGTTACTGGTCCGTATGAATCAACTGCTATAGTTACTGGTCCCATGCCCAACATACCAAAAGCAACCAAACCAAAAGCAAATATGGACGGGTAAATCATTATATCTCCAAAACCTCCACTAAACATATAAGCAAAGAACATTAATAGCACAAATACTATACCCGTCCAAAAAGCAGAAAAGTTACCCGTTACAAAACCTGAAAGTATATTCAACGAAGCACCACCTTGATGAGAAGATTTAACAACTTCTAAAACATGAGAGGATTTTGGTGAGGTAAATATTTTGGTAATTTCTGGTATAACAGCAGCTCCAAGTGTTCCACAAGAAATAATTAAAGATAACTGCCACCAAAGATTAGGGTATTGTACATTGTTGTATTCTATACAACCAAGTTGAAAATAAGACACAAGAAAAGTAATAGCAATACTCAAAACAGAGGCTATCCAAATCAAAGAAGTTAAAGGTTTTTCAAAATCAAGGTCTTCAGTGTTAGAGTATTTTGCCTTAGATATAACATTGTTGATATAGTATGCTAAAACAGAGGTTATAACCATAAGTATTCTCATAGAAAATATCCATACGAGCAATTTTGTTTGAAGCATAGTATCAGGCACTGCCAAAAGTATAAAAGAAACCAAAGCCACTCCTGTTACTCCATAGGTTTCAAAACCATCAGCAGTAGGACCAACAGAATCTCCTGCGTTATCTCCCGTACAATCGGCAATAACACCCGGATTTCTTGGGTCGTCTTCTCCTATTTTAAAAACAACTTTCATAAGGTCAGAGCCTATATCAGCAATTTTAGTAAAGATACCTCCTGCTATTCTTAAAGCACTTGCTCCCAAACTTTCACCTATAGCAAAACCAATAAAACAACTACCTGCCAACTCACCCGGAACTAAAAGCAAAATAACCAACATCAAAAACAACTCAACACAAACCAACATAACCCCTATACTCATTCCCGCATTTAACGGAATACTAAATAATTTAAGCGGTTGTTTTCTCAAAGAAGCAAAAGCCATACGAGCATTTGCCAATGTGTTCATACGTATGCCATAAGCAGCAACACCGTAAGAGCCAAGCATACCTATAACTGTGGAGAGCAAAATCATAAAAACCCCACCAAAGCCTGCTGATTTTTCTGTCATAAAGCCAAAGTAACACGCCACTACTATACCTATAAAAACAAATAAAACGGCAAGAAACTTTCCCTGCTGTTTTAAATAAGTAGAACATGTTTTGAAAATAACTTCCCCTATTTCAAGCATACTTTTATGTACGGGAAGTTTTTTGACTTTCATAAACTGATACACTCCAAACAAGAAGCCCAGAATGGTAATTAAAAATCCCCAATGCAAGAAACTCCACTGATGTACTTGCTCGGGGATAACCAAATCTGCCTCGCTACCAAAGGCAAGCGTGGCGACAAATAGCGTAAATGCCAAAACAAATAATCTTTTCATATATTTAAGTTTTTTTATTTTTCTTAAAAAAATACTTATTATAACGTTAGCAAAATTATACATATTTCTTTAATTAAGCAAATTTTTTCAACTTTCCACTTTTTATAAATAGATGCTTACTCTTATAAATTAACATAGTTTTCAATAAATTAAACATAGATGCCAGTAACATTATAAACAATCTCATAGATTTTTTTGCTCCAATTTCAATCTATAATAGCCTATCCTCCCCAAAAAACAAAAAAAATACACTAACAGGGTGTTTTTATACGCAAAGCGTATGTACCTTTGTAACGGCTTTACCCTTATAAAATAGGATGTGCCTGCAGCCTGAGACTGACCTATAAGGGCATAGCCGTTAAAAAAGTAACGGCTTTGCCTTATAAAACAGGCTGTGCCTGTGCCCATATAAGACACCCTATGGGTGCAGGCTGTGCCTGTAACCTATTACAACCTATAAAAACCCTAAAAAAACACCTCTCAAAAAAAAATTTCGGGAAATCACGTAAATACCTATTTAAAAGCAAAAAATAAGGGTGCTACTACTGATTATCAATCACTTAACCTTTTTTGAAGGGTCAAAATTGGGCATTTTTCTTGAAAATCAGCGTTTTCGAAGGGTTTTTTGAAGAAAAATTTTTAGAAAACGGGATTTTACAAAAATGAATCTTCGTTTTATTTCGACGAATCTTCGTTTCGATTTCTCGAAACGAAGATTCGTTTTTGCTGATTATCAGATAGTTATAAAGGTAAAAATGGTGAATTTTGTGGTAGGTATCTTTTTCTCTTACAAAGTTACGAACATTTTTTGACCTG
>CAZVEO010000098.1:0-4412 GCA_964626385.1 uncultured Bacteroidaceae bacterium | reverse complement strand
GCAGGTACAAGGAAAAGACTCTTTAACTCGGCTTTAAAGACATTGCGGAAATCTTTAAAGTTGCTTGCTTGCAGAATTTTCAAAGTTGAAAATTCTGCAAGCAAGCAACCCGGTATTTCTTTGTAGATACGAATAAAAAACTGAGCAAAAACCTCATTGCTCGCCTTCTTTATCACATCCTTATACTTCAAATAAGTTTTATTATCTGTTGCAACCTTTGTTTTGTGCTTTCCTGTGCCAAACATGGTAGAGGTTGTTCCGGCTTCGGCGTATGGAGGGTTAATGAAAATAACAAGTTTTTTTCTTTTTTCCTTATCGTTTATTATCTCCTGCAAGGAGGCAGGAAGTTTAGAAAAATCATCATTTAAAAAATCAAACTGAAAAACATGCTCTTCCAAAAGATTGGACGCATTGGAATTTATTTTTTCTTTAATTACATCAACATCAGCACTATCAAGGGTAGAAGCATAAATTCTATACTTCTCGGTCAACCCATTTAATAAATTGCCCGTTCCTGCCGCACAATCCCAAACATAATACTCTTCCTGCCAGTTCTCACCCAAAACATTAGCAAGATACTTTTGAGATAACTCTACCCAGTTCTGCGGAGTGTAAAAAGCACCTTTTCTCTCCCTAAAATCTTGTGGAACCAACCTATCTCGCCTATCTATGATATATCTCCAATACTCTTGCTTAGGTGGTCGCTCATAGAGGTTCCAAAATTGCTTATATGCTTTTTGATCGTCGGTAAATTCATACTCTTTAAACAAAGTACCAAACATCTCGGAAGGAACTTTTAGCTTATATTTGCTTTGTAACAATACAACTTTGAGATTTTCCAAAAGGCTTTTGTCTTTATCGCTTATCAAATCTGCTAAGTAAAAATCTGCGTCCAATATACCTATTTCCTTTGCCTTGTCCCAATCTGAGATGGATATTGTAGGCTTAACCTTCTCCATCCATTTCAAATAAACAAAATAAAAATTATTCTTATCTATTAGTATTTTTTGGTTAGAGTGGTTGTTATTTTTGAAGTTTTCTTTTATAAACTTGCTTAGTTCCTTTTCTTCTTCCACATAACGAAACAAAGAACTCTCTTTTTCCAAATTCTCTTTGATAAGAGAATATAACTGTTGAAAATATTTGCTCTCGTGGTCACTTGCTGTTATGTTCCAATTAAAATCATTCATGGAAAAAACGTGCTGCACTTTGTCCCAACGAACAAAAGCAATCTTTTCAGCATCAAAAGCAACCAAAAACAAGGGCGGTGCATATTTATTAAAAGTCTTCGCTTTACCTATGGTAAGAATTAACTGCACAAAGGAAGCGTAAATATCAGCCTTTACTCCTCGCTTTGCCTCTCCCCATGCATAAACTTGAAGGTTTTCTTGCTCCAAATCATCTTGTTTTTTATCGTCTTGCAAAGGTTTTGCGCATACACAAAAATCTATATTTCCTATTATCTTTGTGCAGTCGTACGCTCCAAATAACTCTTTGGCTACTACATTCTTTATCTCCTCTTCCCTCGCATTCTTTATTCCCATAAACAACTCTTTTTCTTTTCCTTTGCAAAGTTACAAAAAAAAGAACGATGAAGAATATAAAGAGAATAATAATAGTGGTGTATTTGGTATTTGTTGCGACTATTAGCAACGCACAACCACCAATACCGTCACCAAATGCGGAAACAATGAATAACAACAGACAACAATATTCAATAAACAGACAAGAGGGAGATACTCCTATAAGCACAGCGACAGGTTTATTGTTATGTTTAGCCGGTGGTTGTGTCGCCTACCAACTAAAACGCAACACCAAACAACCACAAGAATAAAACCACAGCATTGAATAAATAAACTCAATAAAGGAAAAATTGTTGAGATAATGTAAAAAACATAATAAAAAGAAACCTTTTATATAATTTCAAAAGAATAATTATTAACACACTTTTAACCAAATTGGCAGACTTTTCTAAAAAAAACCTGCCAACTTTTTTTATTTTCCTATATAGAAATTGGAAAAAACTATTTTGTGCATTTGCCGTCTGGTGTGCAAAATTGTTTGTAATCCTTTGGCATTTCTGAATGATAATACAATGTATCTGACCATATAGAATTAAAATCCAATGAGTCCAACGGACAGCTTAGGTAATCTAAAGCCAAAGGTACGTATGCTACATTACCATCTGAGAATTTACAAGGCTGTATTATTATTTTGTTTCCTTCCTTATTTACAATAAAACTATGAGGAAGTCCCAAAGCTAAAACAAATTCGCTATTGTCAAACAAATCATTGGTTAAATTGGTAAGTACGTCTGAGTTTGTCTTTTTACCTTTAGTATCTGTATAAGAGTATTTGTAATTAGTATCTCTTAAATAATATTTATATTTACTTGTATCTGAATCATATTGTGTCATATAAGTCAAAAATTTTTCGCTGTACTTTAAACCTCCTGTGTTATCTTGGATAAAATAAATTTTTGCATTATCATTTTTGCAAAATCTTCTTATTTGTGTTGGAAATACGCTTTGAAAACGAAATATACAAGGACCACAGCAATTAGAATAAAAATCTACAATTTTATGTTGTATCGGAGCGAAACATAGTTTTCAAATCCTCAACAGTTAAAGCAGTGTAATCGGTGTATTTTTTTGCATTTTTAATAGTCTTTTTTGATTCTTTACATATCCAAATAAAATTACTACAACTTGCTAATAAAAATGATAATGAAACAAATAAAATAAAAGTTCTAATCTTTTTCATGTTAATTAAATTTGTTTTATTAATAACTTATGCTTGCATAATTATATATAAATTTTTTATTAACAAACAAACAAATAAACAAATAAATATATTTTTTATAGAAAAATATTGTTACTAGAAAGTACGGAAAGAAAAAAATACAGATAACTAAAAAACAATGGTGTAAGATATTTATTACAAAAGTTTATAATAAACACCTTACACCTAATAATTGTGTACAAGAAAAAAAAAACTTTGGTTATTTTTTTCTTAGGGATAGAATTTCTCTTGCTTCGTCAGATGTAGCAATGCCTCTGCCTAATTCGTTAGCCAAGCGTACTACTTTGGCAACTAATTCTCCGTTGCTTTTAGCAGGAACTCCTTTAGCAAGATTAAGATTGTCCTCAAACCCTACTCTTACATTACCGCCCATAATTATGCCTGCTGCTGCCATAGGGAAAGCATGACGACCAATACCAGTTACTGTCCATGTTGAGCCCTGAGGAATATTTCTAACCATCCACGCCAAGTTTTCTACTGTTGCAGGAGTACAGCCATGAACACCTAAGACAAAATTAAACTGCATAGGGTTACCCGGAACCTCTCCTTTGCGAGCCATAGTAAGAATGGTATCCAAATGCCCCATCTCAAAGCATTCATATTCAGGCTTAATACCTCTTTCTATCATACGTTTGCCAAATGCTCTCATTGTTGGCATAGTGTTGTCAAATATCTCGTCGCCAAAATTACAAGTACCACAATCCAAAGTTGCCATTTCTGGTATTGGAGTGGTATCGGTGGATTGCAACCTTTCCTCTGGTGTCATACCAACGGCTCCACCAGTTGAAGGAATAAGTATAACGTTTGGACAAGCCTTATAAATAGCCTCTTCGCATTCTTGAAAACGTTCACGGCTTTGTGTTGGAGTACCATCGTTTTCTCTTACATGCAGGTGAACAATAGCCGCTCCGGCATCTACTGCACTTTTAGCCTCTCTAACAATTTCTTCCACAGTATAAGGCACTGCAGGGTTTTGCTCTTTTGTAACTTCCGCACCGCAAATAGCCGCGGTAATTATCAGTTTTTCCATATTATTATGTTCCTTTTTTTTATTTTTGTTACTAATTTTTAAAATAAAGACAAAGCATCTTGCTCTATTGCTGTGTATATATTATTGTTTTTTTCCTTATATCCCTTGAATTTACCTGTATTTTCCTTGTTAAGTTTTCTTTCTTTAAATGTTTTTTCAACAAAATGTTTATGCAACTCTTCGTCTATTTTTGCTTTTTCCTGCAAACAATCTTTTAATCTTTTCTTTGCAAAAGCAATATAATCCTCAGAAATATCTATTCCTACAAAATCTTTTCCCAACAACTTTGCCGCCACTATAGTTGTACCACTACCACAATAAGGGTCAATAACAATACCTTTGTCTTCATTCAACAAAGAATAAATAATTCTCGTTGGTAACTCCAAAGGAAATGGTGCAGGATGTGGATTACTTCTTTCAGGTGGAAATCGCCAAATAGAAGTTAGCAAAGCATGTTTTGAAAGTAATTCCTTACCGATTTTATTGTTGCTTATAGGTTTGTAAAGCCAATAAATTCTCTCATCAACTTGCCAAAAGCGCCATCCTCTAATGTTGGCAGCAATCATTCTATCCCAAATAA
>CAZVEO010000097.1:0-4728 GCA_964626385.1 uncultured Bacteroidaceae bacterium | reverse complement strand
AATCCCTATGAAATAGCACCTTATGCTGCAGGTTCTCCTCAAGCGATAATCCCTTTAAAAGATTGTCAGAAAATATTAAAGCCAGAGATACTCAAAAAACTACAAAGCAAATAAACAAAATAAGTAGGTTACAATTAAGTCGTTTTTTTTAGAGATAACCTACTTTATTTTACCATACAACAAATTTTTACACCTTTATACATAGGGTTAAACTTTTTTATTATCTTTGCAGAGGAATTTATGTTAAACATTAAAAATTAATTACAAGGATGAAACGTATAATGTTATTTATGATGGCTGTGTGCTTAATTGGTTTTACAGCATGCTCCCAAAAACAAAACAAACAAAAGGAGGATAAACAAATGAAATCTTTAGTGGCTTATTTTTCAGCCTCAGGAGTAACCAAAAGCGTTGCTAAACAATTGTCCGAAGAGGCAAAAGCAGATTTACACGAAATTACACCCGAACAAATCTACACTGATGCAGATTTGGATTGGACAAACAAACAATCTCGCTCCACTTTGGAAATGCAAGACAAAAATTCTCGTCCAAAGATAACTAACAAGTTGAATAATATGGATGAGTATTCTGTTGTTTATGTAGGTTTCCCTATTTGGTGGTACACTGCCCCTACAATAATAAATACTTTTTTGGAAAGTTATAATTTTGAGGGCAAAAAAGTTGTGTTATTTGCGACCTCTGGCGGGAGTACTATAACAAAAAGTGTGGAAGACTTGCAAAAAACCTACCCTAAAATAAATATAGTAGGAGGCAAATTGCTAAATTCTCCAAGCAAATCTCAATTAGAAGATTGTATTAAATTAGCACAATAAACACTAATGAAAACTAAGAGAGCAAAAGAGTAGTAAGTATTTTTTGCTCTCTTCTTTTTTAAGAAAAATGAAAAATAATTTGGTGGGTTAAAAAAAACGTTGTAACTTTGCAAAACAAAAAGAAAGACTGCGGGGTGGAGCAGGGGTAGCTCATTGGGCTCATAACCCAAAGGTCGTAGGTTCGAATCCTGCCCCCGCTACAAATGAAAAGTTGTTTGAGAAGCGAAGGTTTTTACTTGTCGCTTCTTTTTTTTATATAGTATTATGCAAGAGTTAAATAGCAATACGGGTATAGTAGTTCGTACAACGGGAGAGAGTTATGTGGTTCGTACAATGGAAGGTGATTTGCAAAAATGCTTTATCAAAGGTAATTTTAGAATCAAAGGCATAAAATCAACCAACCCCTTAGCCATAGGCGATAAAGTACATTTTTTGATTTCCGATAATTCAGAATATGCTCTTATAGACAAAATTTTTGACAGAAGAAATTATATAATAAGACGTTCAACCAATCTTTCCAAACAAACTCATATCATAGCAGCCAATTTAGACAAAGTTTTTTTGGTTGTTTCTGCTTGTTTACCCAAAACGGATACTATGTTTATAGATAGATTTCTTGTGAGTGCCAACGCTTACAATGTGCCCGCGGAAATAGTATTGAACAAAGCCGATTTGTACGATGAGGAGGCTTCACTCTACGCTGGCTTTCTTATGGAATTGTATGAGAGTATAGGTTATAAATGTTGGTTAATTTCTGCTACAGAAAAAAAAGGCATAAATAGACTAAAAGAAAGTATGAAAGGAAATATTTCTATGTTTGCGGGCAATAGTGGTGTAGGTAAAAGTACTATAATCAACGCTCTTTATCCTCAGGCTCAATTAAAAACGGGGAAAATTTCTTCTTTACACCATTCGGGCAAACATACTACAACCTTTGCTCAAATGATAAGTTTTGAAGGCATAGATATTATAGATACGCCTGGAATAAAATCATTTGGAATGGTAAAAATAGACAAAGAAGAACTTGCTCTTTATTTCCCCGAAATGAAAGAAAGATTGAAAGACTGCAAATACTATAATTGTACTCATACTCACGAGCCTAATTGTGCTATAAAAAAAGCGGTAGAAGAGGGTGATATATCTATAGAAAGGTACAACAATTATTTGAAATTGCTTGCTGCCGATGATATGAATTAGTTTTTAATCAAAAATATACTATTTTCGCAAGTAAAATAAGATTTATTTATTATGCACAACTCACAATTGATACAAACAGCAGTTTTTCTTGGCTTTATAGTAGTGATATTCTTTCTGCTCGTATTAGACCTTGGTGTTTTTGAGAAAAAAGACAAAGTAATAAGCCTAAAACGAGCGACCATTACTACATTTATATGGGTGGGGTTTGCTGTGCTTTTTGGTTTGTTTATAAGATTTTTTGGCAACCAAATACATGGTATAGAAGACATGCAAGCTTTAATGGAAATGTCTTCCAAATACCACGAAAACGGTATTCTTAGCAAAATAACCTCACTTCCTTTTGACCAAGCCGTAAGTATATATAACAAACAGATGACCTTGGAATATTTTACAGGTTATTTGATAGAATATTCTTTGAGCATAGATAATATTTTTGTTATGATACTTATTTTTTCCTCCTTCTCTATTCCTCCTCAATATTACAAAAGAGTACTTATGTGGGGAATATTAGGAGCAATGGCTATGAGGTTTATTTTTATTTTTGTTGCCGGCGCTTTAATATCAAAGTATGAGTGGGTGCTTATGATTTTTGGTGTTTTCCTAATCTATTCTGCTATTTCTATGTACCTGAATAGAAATAAAAAACAAGAAGTTAAGCCCGAAAACAACCCTATTGTTAAATGGGTTTCAAAAGTTTTTCCCGTGCACGATACCATAGAAAACCATGATTTTGTAAAACGTATTAATGGGAAATTGTTTATTACTCCGCTCTTGTTGTGTTTGATTGTTATAGAATTTACAGATGTTTTGTTTGCTGTAGATAGTATTCCAGCAATTTTTTCGGTTACAAAAGACCCTTATATTGTTTTCTTTTCCAATATTTTTGCCATACTTGGACTTAGGTCGTTGTTTTTCCTTATAAGTGGCATAATAGGAATGTTTAGATATTTGAAAATAGGCTTAGCTGTTTTGCTTTTGTTTATTGGAGTAAAAATGATTTTGGAATGTAAGCCTATCAATTTTGATATTCCTATACTTGTTTCTTTATTGGTTATAGTTGCTATTTTGCTTTTGAGTATAGTTTTTTCTGTACTTATACCAAAAAAGAAATCTTAATGTTAGAATTTTGCAAGTATAATAAATCTTTATACCTTTGCAACTTAATGAATAAGCATACAATATTGTAGAATAAATAAATACAAAAAACAAAAAATGACAAGAGATACGCAAATCTTTGACCTTATAGCTCAAGAAAGAGCAAGACAAACTAAAGGTATAGAACTTATTGCCTCGGAAAACTTCGTTTCTGACCAAGTTATGGAAGCCATGGGCAGTGTAATGACAAACAAATATGCCGAAGGCTATCCCGGCAAACGTTATTATGGTGGTTGCCAAGTAGTAGACCAATCAGAAAATATTGCTATAGAAAGAGCAAAACAATTGTTTGGAGCTTGCTGGGCAAACGTACAGCCTCATAGTGGCGCACAGGCAAATATGGCTGTTTTCTTTGCTTGCTTACAACCGGGTGATACCTTTATGGGCTTAGACCTTAACCACGGCGGACATCTTTCTCATGGTTCTCCTGTAAATATTTCTGGCACCTATTATAGACAAGTTGCCTATGGAGTAAAAGAAGAGACCGGTATGGTTGATTATGATATGATGGAAGAAGTTGCTAAAAGAGAAAAACCAAGACTTATCATAGGTGGTGCTTCTGCTTATTCTCGCGAATGGGATTGGGCAAGAATGCGCAAAATTGCTGACGAAATAGGAGCAATACTTATGGCAGATATAGCACACCCTGCAGGTTTGATAGCAACAGGAGAATTAAACAATGCCGTAAAATTCTGTCACATAGTTACCACAACCACACATAAAACTCTTAGAGGACCACGTGGTGGTATGATTATGATGGGAGAAGATTTTGAAAATCCATGGGGAAAGAAAACCCCTAAGGGCGCAATCAAAATGATGTCTTCTATATTGGACTCTGCTGTTTTCCCTGGTATTCAAGGAGGTCCTTTGGAGCATGTGATTGCTGCTAAAGCCGTTGCTTTTGGCGAAGCTCTTACTCCTTCTTATCACGAATATATCAAACAAGTAAGAAAGAATGCTTCTACAATGGCTGCCGAGTTTGTAAAAAGAGGGTATAAAGTTATTTCTGACGGAACAGATAACCACTTGATGCTTATAGACCTTAGACCAAAATTTCCAGAACTTACAGGTAAAGTAGCAGAAAACACTCTTGTACGTGCAGATATAACCATAAACAAAAATATGGTTCCATTTGATTCTCGTTCTGCTTTCCAAACCTCTGGTATAAGAGTAGGTACTCCTGCTATAACAACTCGTGGTTTGAAAGAAGATGCTATGCCTGAAATAGTTGCTATGATAGATGCAATACTTTCAGACGTAGAAAACGAAACTTTGATAGACAACACTCGCAAGAAAGTAAACGATATGATGCAAAATCGTCCTTTGTTTGCTTGGTAAAAAAAAATAATCCAAAAATAATAATAAGAGGCATCACACAGCTGCCTCTTATTTTTTTAGGTAGGTTTAGTTTATGTAAGGTTCTTTAAAGTTTTATAAAGTTGAGTAAAGTAGACCGCTCCGCTCTATAATGACACAGGCACAGCCTGCACCCATAGGGTGTTTTATAAGGGCACAGGCTTAGCCTGTTTGATAAGGGCATAGC
>CAZVEO010000096.1:0-5125 GCA_964626385.1 uncultured Bacteroidaceae bacterium | reverse complement strand
CCCTATAGAAAATAAGGAAAGCCTTTGATTGACTTTAAAATTTTTGTTTGTCATGATAATTAAATTTGTTAAAATGTTTAAATTATTAAATACTCCAATTATAAATTTCTTAATTTGTAGACTACAAAAGTATAACAAATTTCCAATATGAGAAAACTTTTTTGAGAAAAAAAAGTTTTCGAACTTGATAATGGAATCTACCATATGATGAAATGCAATATTTTTTTTGGAATATGTTTGTACATTCAAAAATAATATGTAATTTTGCAAACAGAATGGTAAGAGGAGCGGCGAGGACGTTTCCTCTTTTTTGTATTACTTATAATAGAGTAGAGTATGTTAGACAAAAATTTGATAATAGAGAAAGTAGAAGAATTTTTGAAAGATAGGGAAGATTTGTTTATTGTTGGAGTTAAGGTGAGTAAAAAAAATGAAGTAGAGGTTGTACTTGACGGAGATAACGGAGTGAAAGTAGAGGATTGCATTAATCTTTCAAGGTTTTTGAACAAAAGTTTTGATAGGGATAAAGAAGATTTTGAACTTACTGTTATGTCTTCGGGTTTAGGTGATTATTTTTCCTTACCAAGACAATACAACAAGAGTATAGGTGAAAATATAGAGGTAATAGACAAAGAGGGAGAAAAGTTTGAGGGCATACTTTCAGAAAAAAGAGATAAATCAATTCTTTTAACAACAAAAAAAGACAAAGAAGGAAAGGAAATTTCTTTTGAAAATATAGAAAAAGCAAGAGTAATAATAAATTTCAATAAACAAAAATAATTTTTTTTAGTTTCTTATGGAAAAGTCAAGTTTGGTGGATTCGTTTGCGGAATTCAAAGATATAAAAGGAATAGATACAGAAACATTGATGCGTATTTTGGAAGACGTACTTAGAGGTCTTTTGAAAAAGAATTATGGTACAGATAAAAATATAGATATCATTGTAAATGTAGATAAGGGAGATTTGGAGATATGGCGTAATCGTACTATTGTAGAGGATGATAAGGTGGAAGATATAAATACTCAAGTACCATATTCTGAGGCTATAAAAATAGAACCTGATTTTGAGGTTGGAGAGGAATTGTCGGAGGAAATACATTTTACGGATTTTGGTAGAAGAGATATACTTGCCATAAGACAAAATTTGATAGGAAAAATACAAGAATATGACCGCGCAAGAATATACAACAAATACAAAGAGAGAGTTGGTTCTATAATAGTATGTGAGGTTTATCAAGTATGGAAAAAAGAGATAATGCTTTTGGATGAGGATGGTATAGAATTGACTTTGCCAAAAACGGAGCAAATACCAGGGGATTTTTTCAGAAAAGGAGATGCTGTTAAGGGTATAGTTCTAAAAGTAGAAATGAGGAACGGAATACCTAACATAATAGTATCGAGAGTTTCCCCTATATTTTTGGAACGTTTGTTTGAGAATGAGGTGCCAGAAATATTTGATGGACTTATTACTATACGCAATGCTGTTCGTCAGCCGGGAGAGAGAGCTAAGATAGCGGTAGAAAGTTATGACGATAGAATAGACCCAGTTGGGGCGTGTGTGGGTATGAAAGGTTCAAGAATACATGGTATAGTAAGAGAATTGAGGAACGAAAATATAGACGTTATCAATTATACTTCCAATCCAGAGTTATACATAGCTCGTGCTTTATCCCCTGCTCAAGTTCTGTCGGTTACTGTACATGAGGACACCAAGAGTGCAGATGTATTTATGAAACCAGACCAAGTTTCTTTGGCTATAGGTAAGGGAGGCTATAATATTCGTTTGGCAAGCAAACTTACGGGTTACGAAATAGATGTGTATAGAGATAGCGATATGGACTATGAGGATGATGTTGATTTGCAAGAATTTTCAGATGAGATAGAACTATGGATAATAGAAGCGTTGAAGTCTATAGGTTGTGATACAGCTAAGGATGTGCTTGCTTTATCAAAAGAAGACGTTGCTGAGAGAGCTGACCTTGAGATGGAAACAGTGGAGAATGTGTTTAAGATTTTGAGTGCAGAATTTGAAAATGATTCTACAGTAGAAAAAGAATAATTGACAAATTGGGCTTGCCTCAAAGAAATATATTTTATAGGAAACAAAAACGATAAAAAATTAAAATAAAAGGGAGAATATGTCAGAAGAGAAAAAGTCTATACGATTAAAACAAGCTGCTACGGAATTTAATGTAGGCGTAGATACCATAGTGGAGTTTCTTGCAAAGAAGGGCAAGACTATAGAGAGCAAGCCTAATACAAAAATAGACTCAGAGGCATACGAATTACTTATCAATGCTTTTCAGAAAGAGAAAGAGAAGAAAGAAAAAGCTGATAATTTACAAATAAGTATCAACAAAAAAAACGAGCATGATATTGTCGCTAAGGTGGATACTCAAAAACAAAATGCAGAGGAACACTTTAGCCATAGCGATATAGTTGGAGATATTATTGTTAAATCTACAACAATAGATTTTACTTCTGAATCTGCAAAGAAAAAAGAAGATAAAAAGGCTGAGAATAAGCACATAAGAGAAAAACACGCAAAGACTGAGCAACAGAAAGAAACAATAACAGAGGTAGATAAAGACAAAACCTTACTAAAAGAAGAATCAAAGGAAAAAGAACATCCTAAATCTTCTGATAATACTCCTAAAATAGACGAAAAAGAAAGTGAAGTTATAGTATCAAAGGATGGTACTACAATAAATATATTAGGTAAAATAGACCTTTCTTCTTTGAATACAAAAAACAGGTCAGATAAAAAATCTTCCAAAGATAAGCGTAATGAAGAAAAGAATAAGAACAAACAAGACAACAAAGAAACAAAGGAAAAGACCGATAAGAAAAATAGACCTGACAAAAAGAAGCAAGACAAGAAAAAACAAGATAAGCCTACAATAGAACAGAATAAAAATCTTGCAAGCAATAATAAACCAAGCAAGATAGAAGAAACCAGAAATATTTTTGTTCAGCCAAAGCCTGCAGAGGAGAAGAAAGATAATTTTATAGCAACTCAATATGTTAAGTTGACCGGACCTGTATTGACGGGTGAAAAAGTGGATTTGAGTCAATTCCAACATAGCGACACCAAAAAAGAGAAGAACAAAAAGGATAAAAATTCTGACGATAAAAAGAAACGTAAGCGTATAAAGACCAATGTCGCTAACCCTGTAAACAAGGATGACAAACCTTCTGAGAATATTTCTAATGCAAAGAAAGATAAGAAGAAGGTTAAGAAAGACAAAAAGAAAACAAGGGAGATAAACACAGAGGAGATAGAAAAGCAGATAAAAGAAACTTTGGCAAGACTTTCTCCAATGGGTAAGAGCAAAACCTCTAAACATAGAAGAGAAAAAAGACAAATTGTTTCTCAACATCATCAAGAGGAATTGCAACAAAAAGAGGAAGAAAAGAAAATCTTAAAGGTTACGGAGTTTGTTACCGCCAATGAGTTGGCAACTATGATGAACCTTCCTGTGACCAAGATTATTGCCTCATGTATGCAGTTGGGTATGTTTGTTTCCATCAATCAGCGATTGGATGCGGAGGCTTTGCAACTTATAGCGGATGAGTTTGGTTTCCAAGTTGAGTTTGTTGGGGCAGAGGTTATAGAAACTCTTAGCAGTGAGGAGGAAACTGATAGGGAGGAAGACCTTGAACCACGAGCTCCTATTGTTACTGTTATGGGACACGTAGACCATGGTAAAACTTCTCTTTTGGACTACATAAGAAAGACTAACGTTATTGCCGGCGAGGCAGGAGGTATAACTCAGCATATAGGTGCTTACGAGGTGGTTTTGCCCCATAGTGGCAGGAAAATAACTTTCCTTGATACTCCGGGGCACGAGGCCTTTACCGCTATGCGTGCAAGAGGTGCAAAAATGACAGATATAGCCATAATAGTCGTTGCTTGTGATGATAAGATAATGCCTCAAACAGTGGAGGCCATCAACCATGCTCAAGCTGCAGGTGTGCCTATAATTTTTGCTCTTAACAAAATAGATAAGCCGGGAGCAGACCCAGAAAGAATAAAAGGAGAGTTGGCTAATATGAATCTTTTGGTTGAAGATTGGGGAGGAAAGATACAATCACAAGAGATTTCTGCAAAACAAGGTACTAATGTAGATTTGCTTTTGGAAAAAGTACTTTTGGAGGCTGATATGCTTGACCTTAAAGGCAATCCAAACAAGAGAGCAAAAGGTACTGTTATAGAGTCTTCTTTGGACAAGGGTAGAGGTTATATTGCCAAAATCTTGGTGCAAGATGGTACAATAAAACAGACTGATTTTGTTTTAGCAGGTACTTGTTTTGGTAGGGTAAAGGCAATGTACAACGAGAGAAATCAATTGCTTAAAACAGCAGGTCCATCCACACCTGTCTTGCTTTTGGGACTTAACGGAGCACCTCAGGCAGGAGATTCCTTTAATGTAGTGCCTAACGAAAAAGAGGCTAAGGACTTGGCTTCAAAACGTTTGCAACTACAAAGAGAACAAGGTTTGCGTACTCAGAAACACATAACTTTGGACGAGATAGGCAGAAGAATAGCAATAGGAGATTTTAAAGAGTTGAATATAATTCTAAAAGCCGATGTAGACGGTTCTGTAGAGGCTTTGGCAGATTCTTTGTTAAAACTATCTACGCCGGAGGTTCAGGTAAATGTTGTGCATAAGGCTGTAGGACAAATTACTGAGTCCGATGTCTTGTTGGCTACTGCTTCCAATGCTATTATAATAGGTTTCCAAGTAAGACCTTCGCAAGGAGCAAGAAAACTTGCCGAGCAAGAACAAATAGATATAAGATTGTACTCTATTATTTATGATGCTATCAATGAGTTAAAGGATGCTATTGAAGGTATGCTGTCACCAGAGATAAAGGAAAAAGTTGTTTGCAACCTTGAAGTTAGAGAAACATTTAAGATTTCCAAAGTTGGTACAATTGCTGGTTGTTTCTGTACTGAGGGTAAAATCAACAAAAATACTAAGGTACGTTTGATTAGAGATGGTATTGTGGTTTATAGTGGAGTTTTAGCCTCTTTGAAACGCTTCAAAGATGAGGTAAAAGAGGTTGTTATGGGACAAGATTGCGGTCTTAATATAGAAAACTTCAACGATGTAAAAGTTGG
>CAZVEO010000095.1:0-5240 GCA_964626385.1 uncultured Bacteroidaceae bacterium | reverse complement strand
GCTCCTTTTCTCTCTTTGTTTTTGAACTGCAAATATAAGAAAAATATAAAAAAAACATACCTCATGCTATGGGTTAATATAGGTTGTAATGAGTTAGCACAAGCACAGCCTGCACCCATAGGGTGTTTTTATAAGACGCATAAGCGTATGATAAACTTTTTTTTTAACGGCTTTGCTCTTATAAAAAGCCTGAGGCTAAAGCATTAAAGTCTATGCTAACCCATCAAAACCTATGCTAACTCATAAAAACCTATAAAAAAAGCCTCAAAAAAAAATTTCGGGAAATTGCGTAAATACCTATTTAAAATCAAAAAACAAGGGTGCTACTATTGATTATCAAGTAGTTAACCTTTTTTGAAGGGTCAGAATTGGGCATTTTTCTTGATTTTCAGCGTTTTCGAAGGGTTTTTTGAAGAAAAATTTTTTCAAATCGGGATTTTACAAAAATGAATCTTCGTTTTATTTCGACGAATCTTCGTTTCGAGAAATCGAAACGAAGATTCGTTATCATTGATTATCAAGTAGTTACAAGTGTAAAAAACGGGAATTTTGTGGTAGGTATCTTTTTCTCTTACAAAGTTACGAACATTTTTTGACATGACCAAACTCGTGCTCACTTTTTATTTGTAACTTATTGATTCTCAGTAAACGGATTTTTTGTTTTTTATTTTGTTATTTTTTTTCGTTTTTTTTGTTTTTTAGATAGGTTAGCATAGAGGCTTTAAGCGAAGCCTTATATTTTCCTTAAAGACTCGACCATAGCACAAGTCATACAAACCTTAAGTTACCTATGCACCCACTTAAAACGTTACAAAAACTTAGCAAATACTCTACTTATTGAGTATTTTCTATATTGTTTTTGTTTTTATTAAATATTTGATACTTAGATATGTAGTATAATGAAAATATTTATAAGAATAAAAAAAATCACAAAAAATTTGGTGGGTAACAAAAATACGTCTATCTTTGCAAACGCAAATAAAGGGCGAATGGCGTCGTAGCTCAGTTGGTAGAGCAGAGGACTGAAAATCCTTGTGTCACTGGTTCAAACCCAGTCGATGCCACAAAAAGAAAGGTATATTTAATGAAAATATATCTTTCTTTTTTTATTGAAAAAAAGCAAAAACATTAAGTATTTATATTCTTTAGTTAGTCAAAATTTACTACCTTTGTAACATCATAACAAATGTCAGAAAAAAATGCAATTCACCAAGGAAGATATAAAACAAATAGAATCTCAAGGCATAAGTTTATCGGAAATAGAAGAACAAATAGAAAACTTTGTTAATGGTTTTGAGTTTATGCACTTGCAAAGACCTGCCACAATAGAGGACGGAATAAAAACTTTTTCTGAAAAAGAAATTGAAGAGTTTGTCAATTTTTATAGAAAAGAAAAAGAAGACAAGCAAGTAATGAAATTTGTACCAGCCTCGGGAGCAGCAACTCGTATGATGAAAGACCTTTATTCTTTTATCTATGAATACAAAGACGAACATTCAACACCACTTAAAAATTTTGCCTCTGCACAAAAGGTTATAAATAACATTAAAGACTTTGCTTTTTACAACTTGCTCAAAGAAAAAATGCAAGACAACAACATAAGTATTGAGCAAGCAATAGAAAAGCAAGACTATAAAACTATAATAGAATTTATTCTTTTGGAGAAGGGATTGAATTACGGCAAATCGCCAAAGGCTTGGATTTTGTTTCACAAACAAGAGGATAAATCTTTAACACCTTTTGAGGAGCATCTATTGGAGGCTATCAAATACTGTACAAATAACAAAAAAGCACAGATAGAGTTTTCCATACAAGAGGAGCATCGACAGGGGTTTGAACAATTGAAAAAACAACTTGTACCTATATATGAAAAACAATTCGGAGTAAAATTTGATATAAATTTTTCCTATCAAAAACACTCTACCGATACCATTGCAGTGGACTTAAACAATGCGCCCTTTCATACCAAAGAAGGCAAATTGTTGTTTCGTCCTGCTGGACACGGAGCCTTGATAGAAAATATAAACAGACTCAAAGCCGATATTATTTTTATAAAGAACATAGATAATGTTTGCTCCAAATATAGAGAGGATACCTATAAATACAAAGAATTTTTGGGAGGAGTATTGCTGAAAACTCAAAAGAAAATATTTTCCATACAAAAAAACTTGGCAAATAAAGAGATAACAGAACAGGAACTCATATCCATATACAGCACACTAAAAAATAAACTTGGACTTTTAGAAATAAAAAATATCACAGAATTTAAAACACCTTATCAATATAAACTGTACTTAAAAAGATTTTTGAACAGACCTTTGAGAGTGTGCGGTATGGTTAAGAACGAAGGAGAGGTAGGTGGTGGTCCTTTCTTTGTGGAAAAAAACAATAATATCTCTTTGCAAATAGTAGAAAAGGCACAAGTAAATTTGGAAGACAATGAGCAAAAAGATATTTTTGTAAAAGCAACGCATTTTAACCCTGTTGATTTGGTTGTTTCTATTCGCAAAGCCAACGGACAAAAATATAATTTGCAAAAATATATAGACAAACAAGCCGGCTTTATTTCGGAAAAAAGTTTTGAAGGACAAACAATAAAGGCACAAGAACGTCCGGGCTTGTGGAACGGAGCAATGAGCGATTGGTTGAGTATTTTTGTAGAAGTGCCTTTGACTACCTTCAATCCCGTTAAGACAATAACCGATTTATTAAAAGAAACTCACTTGTAAAAATAAACAATGTTTTTATACGCTTTCTTTTCCCTCAAAGAAGAGGGAAAGGAAAAAATATTGTACCTTTGCCAAGTTAATATATAAATATGGTAGTATGAAAAAGAGTGTATTTTTATTCGCCCTTGTTGTTTTGTTTTCTTGTTTGCACGTTGTAGCTCAATCGCTTTCTTCTTCTCAAAAGAAAGACCTCGTTTCTCAGTATAATAAACACATAAAAGAACTAACTCAAATATCTTCAGATAACGTAGATTTGTTACCAGTGTATCAATATAGAGTAACAAAGGCAGAAGAGTTTTTAAAGGAGAAAGAGTCGTATAATTATGATAATGATATGTATGCTAAACATTTGGAATTGAAAACCATATTAAAACACAACAAAGAATTGTTGGACTTTCTTACTCCCCGCTCTTCAGAACTCTATTATATAAAAGCAGTTAATCTTATTTCACAAAACAAAAAAAATGAAGGTTATCAACTTTTGAAAAAAGCCATAAGTCTTGATTCAAAAAATGTTATGGCTCATTATGAATTGGCAAAACTATCTTCTGATTCTTCGCAAATAATAAAAACTACCGAAATACTCAATGATATTTTAACCCAAATGTCGCCAACTTCCGAGCAAAAGAAACTCTGTGGCAATATGTTGGTATATACTTACGATAAAAACCTTTTGCAGTCCATTGCTTTGATAAAAGAAGGCAAATATGCTTATGCTTACGATATACTTACACAATTGCAAGATTTTTGCAAAACTGATAAAATGAATATCTGCCAAAATGCCATAGTGGAAAAGAAATTAAAAGAATGTAATCAAGGAATTTACGACAATCATATCTCTATTACAAAGCGAGCCTTAAAAATGGGAGAAATGAAAGTTGCGGGAGATTTTGCTGAAAATACTTTTGATTATTTGCAACGCAATAGGGAAAATATTGATGAGAATGCCTCCTTTGATGAGATTGTAAACAAAGTAGTTGCCTATTATCTAAGCACAGCAAAAAACTTACAAGGTGCCAAAAACATGGAACTTAGAGGAGATATGCTTTATAAGGCAAAAAGTTTGAGCCAGATGGTAGGAGGCAAATTTGAGGAACAGACTCTTAAAGAAATAGCCTCTATACAAGGCACAACACTTCTTACCGATGTCAAATTGGACTCCATAGAAAACAACGCCAAATCAGAAGGCTACGTTTTGGATTATGCTGATTATGTAAAGGATACCCTCTCCAATGCAGAGGAGCAAGTAGCACAAATAGAAAAAGACTATATACCTTCTTCGGAAAACAAAAACCCAAGCGAAAGTTTTGCTGTACAAAGTACTAAAATCAAAACCATAGATAAAGCCATAGATGATAAATTTTTTGAGACTCGTACCTTTATGCAAGTCAATAACTACGAAAAGGCTCTTGAAGTTTTGGAAAAAGCCAACCGCTTAGCAAAAATAGAGGGTGATAAGCAAGCAGTAGAGTCTATGTATATACGTGCTATAAGGGAAATAACAGCAAAACGTATGTCTGAGGCTGAATATGCTATATTTGAGGGCAATGTGCCAAAGGCAGATTCGCTTGTAGCTTTGACCAACGATTTGATTACCGAGTACAAAATGCAAGAAGACACCGCAATACAAAGAATAATGAACTCCTATTTGCGTGCCATAGACAACAAGGTTTGCCAAAAGAAACAGGATGAAATAAATGTTTTGGTATATGATATTTTGGAATGCATAAGAAAAAATGACTTCTACACTGCCGAAGCCTACATAAACAAAGCAATGGAAATCAAAGGCAATAACGAATGTAGGCTTGACAAACAAAGAGTCAGAAGTCTTAAAAGACAAATAGAAGAACCTTTGCAATATGTATCCATGAAAGAAAATTGTGAACAAATCTTAGCAGAAAAAGATACAACCAAATTCTTTTTGGAATACGCCAAAATGGAATACTTCTACAACACTCACAAACTTAACGAAATGAGCGTACAACACGAGGGAATTAGAGACGTATTAAGAAACTTCAACGATGATAACCTTTCCATACGCACAGCAGAGAATCTCATAAAGTATCAACAATATGAGGGAGCAATAGAAGCAATAGCCTCTTTGAAACTAATGGGTTACAAGGCTAAGCATACAAAAAAGATACAAAAACGCATAGGACTACTAATGGCTAACCAAGACAAAACAAGGCAAGAAAAAATTGCACAAAGTTATCGTATGGAAGATAAATACAACAACGACAAATGGTTTAAACATTTTCTAAAAGCATACAAAAAGAATTTTATTAAATATCAAAGAATGAAATTCTAACAGGCACAGCCTGTTTTATATTGCCACCCGCAGGGTGTTTTATAAGGGCAAAGCCCTTACTTTTTTATTTTTTCTTATACCGAGTTAGCGTTAACAAAAAATAACCTAATCAATTAAGCCTCTTCAACTTCCTTACACCGAACTAACGTTAACCTGCGTTAACTCGCAATAATTATTACAAGTTACGACTAACCTACAAAAAA
>CAZVEO010000094.1:0-6063 GCA_964626385.1 uncultured Bacteroidaceae bacterium | reverse complement strand
CTCTATCATTTAACCATGTTGCTTCTATACATTGACGAACAGAAAAATAAATACACCAAACAAGTAAATTTTTCTTGCTTATTTCTATACAATACCTTGCCTGTGGTTTTGATAAAATTGCAAGTTGTCCATTGTGTTGAAAATCTGCAGGACTACCCGGAAAATATCCTATAATATTATCATTATTCTTTAATCTATATTTTACAAACCATTCATTAAGGCTTTTTTTGTTTTTACCATAAAAGTCAGTTATGCTTTTTCTTCCATTAAACTCTCCCTCAATATCATAAATATCCGCTATTATGCTTTTAAATTGCTTTTTCTTATTTGTGTCCCAAATAAAAAAACCTATAGGAAAATCTCCTTTTACATTATCAAAGCTTTTAGCAGGTACAAGGAAAAGACTCTTTAACTCGGCTTTAAAGACATTGCGAAAATCTCTAAAGTTGCTTGCTTGCAGAATTTTCAAAGTTGAAAATTCTGCAAGCAAGCAATCCGGTATTTCTTTGTAGATACGAATAAAAAACTGAGCAAAAATCTCATTAGACGCATTACCCATTTCTGCATTGTAACGCTCATAAACCTTATTATCAGTTGATACCTTTGATTTATTTTTACCAGTCTTTGTTACAGTTTTAGCAGTAGTAGCCTCGGCATATGGTGGGTTAATATAAATAACAAGTTTTTTGCGTTTTTCCTCATCATTTATTATTTCTTGCAAAGGTTGGGGTAATTTAGAAAAATCATCATTTAGAAAATCAAATTGAAAAACATGACTTTCCAACAGATTACTTGTTCCGGATTGTATTTTTTCCTTCATTACATCGACATCAGCACTATCAAGTGTAGAAGCATAAATTCTATACTTTTCAGTTAAACCATTTAATAAATTACCCGTACCTGCTGCACAATCCCAAACATAGTACTCCTCTTGCCAATTTTCACCCAAAACGTTAGCAAGATACTTTTGCGATAATTCTACCCACTTTTGCGGAGTGTAAAAAGCACCTTTACGGATTCTAAAATCCTGTGGTACAAGCATATCTCTTCTCTCTATAATATAATTCCAGTATTCTTTCTTTGGTGGTCTTTCGTATATATTCCAAAACCTATTATATGCTCTTTGATTATCCGAAAAAGTATATTCTCTAAATAATTCGCCAAGTGTATCACTACCGGCTTTCAATTTATATTTATTGTGTTGTAAAACAACTCTAAGATTTTCCAAAAGACTATTATCCTTATCGCTTATCAAATCAGCAAGATAAAAATCAGCATCAAAAGTATCTCGTTTTTTTGCCTCATCCCAATGGATTGATATCGTAGGTTTTACTCTTTCCAACCATTTCAAATAAACAAAATAAAAATTATTCTTGTCTATCTGTATCTTATGGTTCTCTATATCCCTATCTAGATTTTCCTCTATAAATTCTTTTAACTCATTCTTATCTTGTGCATAATAAAATAATAGGCTTTCTTTTTCCAAGTTCTCTTTGATAAGAGAGTATAAAAGTTTAAAATATTTGCTCTCGTGGTCACTTGCGGTTATGTTCCAATTAAAATCATTCATGGAAAAAACGTGTTGCACTTTGTCCCAACTAACAAAAGCAATCTTTTCAGCATCAAAAGCAACCAAAAACAAGGGCGGTGCATATTTATTAAAAGTCTTTGCTTTGCCTATGGTAAGAATTAACTGCACAAAGGAAGCGTAAATATCAGCCTTAACTCCTCGCTTTGCCTCACCCCATACCAATGAAATGGTCTCCTCCCACAAAGTCATTTGATTTTTTTCCAAATTAGGTTTTGCGCATACACAAAAATCTATGTTCCCTATTATCTTTGTGCAGTCGTACGCTCCAAATAACTCTTTGGCTACTACATTCTTTATCTCCTCTTCCCTCGCATTCTTTATTTCCATAAACAACTCTTTTTCTTTTCCTTTGCAAAGTTACAAAAAAAATAATCTTTTTTTGATGTTACAAATAATTATAAATAACCTATAGACATAGTCTGTTTTATAAAGGTTTTTATCTATGCAAACATATTACAATAGAAATGGTTTATCGTAGTTGTTTTATTTTTCCCTCTTTTGTTAGCATAAAGATAAGGGAAGGGGTGTTTATTGATGTATTCTCTCTTTGAGAAAGGGAAACATAATCGACAAGTTTAAGAAAGTTTGTATCTATTTGAGAAAAGTTTTGCGGAGAGGGGTGACCTGAGAAATTAGCAGAAGAACTGACAATAGGTTTGTCAAACTCTAAGAACAATTTTTGTAAAAAATCATTTTTTGGCAAACGAATACCTATATACTCATTAAAAGACAGGTTTTGCAAAGGTAGATTTTTACTATTAGGGTAGAGAATAGTTATGGGTATATTTTTGTTATCAAATCTTTGCATAAGTTCCATTGCTTGCAACGGCACAGCCTCTACATATTCTGAAAGCATTGCAAAGTCTTTCATTAAAAGAATAAAACTTTTGCTTTCATCTCTGCCTTTGATTTGTTTTACCTTTTCTATTGCCTCAATATTCAAAGCATTACAACCTATCCCCCAAATAGTGTCAGTAGGGTAAATCAAAGTCTTTCCTTCTTTGAGAATCTCTGCTTCTTTCATTTGCTTCTAATTAAGGATTGTACATAGTCTTGTCATAAAAGTTAAGTATATCTATGCAAATCCTTCTCATTGTAGTTGCTGGACTTTGTCTATTGAGACTAATGGCTTGAGTATAGGAGTCTATTGCTGGTTGCCATTGCTCTTGCTTTTTATAAATATTGCCTTTAAGATACCATAGCATATCATCGTTAGGCAAGTCCTTTAACAAGTCTTCGCTTAATAAAAGAGCCTCATCATATTTTTCTTGCTCGGTTAGGAGTCTTATTTGTTGATATTTTTCTTGCATAATAGTAGGCAAAAACATTATTCGTAAATCATAAATTCTCCTGTCTCAGTTTGCAAACGATTAGGCGCATCGTTGTGTCTATAAGTGGCTTTCCATACATAAACACCTTGCTGAACGTTTTTGCCTTTATAGGTACAATCCCATGCTTGTTGTATATCAGAGGTTTCAAACATAAGTGTTCCCCAACGATTGTATATCTTTAAATTAAATTCTACAATGTTGTCTATATGCAGGGCAAAAGTGCGATTTTGAGGGTCGGAGGCGTGAAGGAAAACACCTGTGGGAGCCCAAAGATAATGTTCTCTTGATACTCTTATTAGTGTAGAAACAGAGTCTTCACAACCAAAAGCCGTCCGAGAAGTAAGGGTGACAACGTATGAAAGATTGGTATCTCCAACTTCGAATTCATGCATAAAAACTCTATCCTCAGATATTGCACCATCGCTTATTTCCCATAGAGTAGAAACCGAGTTTTCAGTACTATCAGTAAATACAACAATAGGAGTAAGCGCATCTATTGTTTTAGGAGAAAAAGTAATTACGGGTATAGGTTTTTGCTCAACAAATACGGTTAAAGTGTCAGAGGCGTGGCAGTTAATTTCGTTGTAAGCTGTAACTACATATTGTGTTGAAGTAGAAGGAGCAACTACAAGGCTTGAATAAGAAGAGTTATTTACTGATTCGTCCACAGAAGTCCATACATAACGAGGAGTTTCTTGCTCAGAGGTAAAGACTTCTATTGTTGCTGTTTCGCCATTGCACAGATTTACATCGTTAGATACCCAAATAACTGGTGCTTTTTTTACCTCAACTGTTGCACTTGTGCTTATGGAACACATTGCAGGAGGAAGTTTTACAGTTACCTCGTATTCTGTTGTAGTGTTTGGAGAAATTGTTATAGATTGTGTGGTTTCTCCGTTTGACCATTCGAACAAACAATTAGGCAAAGAGGAAACCACATTAAGAGTTGTTGCTTCTCCTTCGCATATAGCCAAAACACCTTCTATACTTATGTCCGGCGCATCATTAACTGTAATCAAAGCACTATCCTTTGCTGTGCAACCAAATTTATCTGTTAAGGTACAATAAAGATATTGAGTCTCATTTGGTGCATAGATAATTTCGCTTTGATTTATGGCAACAGAAGTTCCTGCTACGGCAGAGTATTCAAATGAATAAGTTCCCTCTACTTCTTTTAATAAATCATTGTAAGCAACTTGTTCGTGTCTACATATGGTTGTATCGTTTCCTAAATCTACCTTAAACTCATTAAGATGTATTCTTGTGGTCAAACTTCTTTGGCAAACAGTGTCAGCGTATGTAGAACCAAAATCAATGTAATTGAATACGAAGGTCATGTCACTGCTATCTACATGAGGACTAAGAGTTACGGTGCCAGTAAAAACAAGGTTGCCATCTACTAAGGCAGAATCTATTGCTATTTCTGTATTTGTATATGAGGTTGGAGAAAGAATTTTGTATCTTTGTGCTCCGTTAAGTGTAAAGGTTATATCCTCCCCTTTGCATATAGTATCATACAATAGAACATCATCTGTCAATTCTTGTGTTGTTATGTTATTATACTTGCCTTCCAAACGCATATCACCTGCTTCAAAAGGTTTGTAAAGTATGGAGTCGTAGACATAAAAACTATTTCCATCCAAACGATATATTTCAGCTCTACAAATATACCAAGTCTCGCCCTCCGCCATTGTTGGGTTGGCAAGAATACCTCTATCTGTACCATCCACCTCTGAGGTTATGGCAACAAGTTCTCCTGCTTGCGCACCTTGTGAAGGTCTTTTAAACCAAGCAACATCATATTCCAATTCTCCGGTTGGTCTTATACGCCACGCCTCGTTAGATGTTGTCCAATTACCATTGTTTCTTCCCGGAGGGCAATAAGCAATGGTGCCATCAAGATTTTGTATGCCAAGTATAGAATTACCATTGTTAGTAGTGGAAACGGCAGAACTATTTTTTATATAAAATTCTATAACGTTGGTTGTTTCATAAAGGACAGCCATATGTGTTGCTATTCCCTGTTCGTTGCAGTGGCTACTACCGCTATATAGAGGTACTTGATAATAACTTAATAATATTTTCCTACATGGATACTCTCCTTGTATTTGAAAATACATATGTCCGGGATATTGGTCACAACCATTAGACATATGACCGCTCGGCTGTAACATTCCAAAATGTATATCATGAAAAGGTGTCATAACAGCATTAAGAACCGGAGAGCCATGATGACCCCAAGATTCTCTATTATCGGGTAAGGTTTGACTTTGTTGATAATTACAATATAAATAATCACCAGCATCAACCGCATTATCTGGTGTTACAAAAGCGTTTTCTCCAGAGTAATCTCCTGGTCCTGTGGGGAAACGAAGAGAACCATTGCTATTAGGAACAACACTTGTATATTCTTCGCCAAAAAAATTAAAAGAAAATGCAGGTACTCCAGGTGGTGTTGGGTTGTTGAAAGATAAAGTAAAAACCTTTCCCCAACAATCGTCCACTGGCAAAACAACCTCAGTACCACCATTATCGTCTAACTTATAATTGAGGCTATAATCAAAATCCAAAGCCTCTACAACATAACCCGTACTTGGGTCACCCCAAGCAAAGACAGAAGGAATCAAAGTATCCATTTGACGCTCGCAACTCAGTTGTATACCATTCTCTCGCTCAGCATCGGTATACTTTACCTTTGCTCCATTTTTCCACATATAAATAGAATCCTGAGCGCAACCCGCAGATGTTGTCTGACTATATACCTGATTATTGACAAATAAAACAGTAATTATAAGAATAAAAAATAACCTCTTCATCTTTATTTTTCCTTTGTTTTATACAAGTGCAAAATTAAAAAAAACTTTCAATAAAAAGACTACAAAAATATATGTTTTGTTGCAAAAAAAAATTAAATATGTCATAGGTTGTCATAGGTTACTTTAGGTTTATAAGATTATAATTGATATTAAAGCGTACTACAAAAATAAAGGTTCCCGCCCTATGCTAACCTTAAATAACCTATCTCTACCTATGCTAACCTATAAAAAAAGTAATGGCTTTGCCCTATAAAAAGCACCCTGTGGGTACAAAATCGGTTTACTGATTATCAATAAGTTACAAATAAAAAGTGTGCACGCGTTT
>CAZVEO010000093.1:0-6833 GCA_964626385.1 uncultured Bacteroidaceae bacterium | reverse complement strand
CAAAGAGTAAAAGTCTCAAAAACTCTCAAAGCGAGAGGTGAAGAAATAAAACTCTATAAGTGCAAAATAAAACAAGAAAGAGTAAAAAAAGTAGCGAGTGTTTTTATTTGTGCTAAAGAATAGAGAGAAAGAACTCAAAGCAAGAAAGTAAAGAGAGAGCAAAGAAAACCTGTAAGTAAAACACACTTTATAAAGAAGTTAATGTTTAATTATAAATTATATAGCGTTTAATAAATAATTTCTCTAAAAACGCACTTTTAACCAAGTTGGCAGGCTTCTTTCCCCAAAAGATGCTTGCCTTTGTTTATAACTTTATTATAAAAATAATAAAACAGATGAACTTTCGTTATAAACAATGTATAAAAAAATAAACATATACAAAAACAATGAGACAAATTATTGAATGTGTACCCAATATTAGTGAGGGTAACAATGAAAATATTATAAATCAAGTCGTAGCCGAAATAGAGAAAGTTGAAGGCGTAAAATTACTTGATGTAGACCCAGGGAAAACAACTAATCGTACGGTTATTACCTTTGTTGGAGAACCAGAGCAGGTTTGCGAAAGTGCCTTTTTGGTAGTAAAAAAAGCACAAGAACTTATTGATATGAGAGGACACCATGGAGACCATCCAAGATTTGGTGCAACTGATGTTTGTCCTTTGATACCTGTGGCAAATATCACAATGGAAGAGGTTGTTGAATATGCAAGAAAACTTGCCCAAAGAATAGCCACAGAGTTAGAAATACCTGTTTATTGCTATGAAAGTGCTGCTTTTTCTCCTGAGAGAAAAAATCTTGCCGTTTGTCGTCAAGGAGAGTATGAGGCTTTGAGCAATAGAATCTCTATGGAAGACCAAGCACCTGATTTTGGTCCAAAACAATGGAGCGAAAAAGTTGCTAAAAGCGGTGCTACAGCTGTTGGAGCAAGAGATTTTCTTTTAGCAGTAAATTATAATTTAAATACTACCTCTACTCGTAGAGCTAACGCTATAGCTTTTGATGTTAGAGAAAAGGGTAGAAAGATGCGAGAAGGAGGCAAACCTACGGGCAAAGTTATTTTGGACGAAAACGGAAAAGCAAAATGGCAACGAGGCACCCTTAAAGGAACCAAGGCAATAGGCTGGTTTATAGAGGAGTATGGAATAGCACAAGTTTCTATGAATATTACCAATGCCAACGAAACTCCTTTGCACGTATGTTTTGATGAGGTTTGCGATAAGGCGGCAAAACGTGGAGTAAGGGTAACAGGAGTGGAAATTGTTGGTTTGGTACCAAAGAAAACGCTTATAGATGCCGGTAAATACTATCTTGCCAAACAACAAAGAAGCCTTGGCGTGGATGAAGACACTTTGGTAAAAATTGCTGTTAAATCTATGGGTTTGGATGATTTGAAACCTTTTAACCCTAAGGAAAAGGTTATTGAATATATGATAGAAGACAATAGCCAAAAGAAATTGATAGACCTTACTTGCAAAGGCTTTGCTAATGAGACGGCTTCAGAAAGCCCAGCTCCGGGAGGAGGAAGTATTTCTGCATATGTAGGTTCTCTTTCTGCTGCTTTGGCTACAATGGTGGCAAATCTTTCTTCTCACAAAGCAGGTTGGGATGATAGATGGAAAGAGTTTTCTGACGTAGCCGAGAAAGGTCAAGCAATAAAGGACGATTTGTTACACCTTGTAGATGAGGATACCAATGCTTTCAACAAAATAATGAATGCTTTTGGTTTACCAAAGAAAACTGATGAGGACAAAGCCAAAAGAATGCAGGCCATCCAAGATGCTACAAAATACGCTATTGAAGTGCCTTACAAAACTTTGCAACGCTCGTTTGATTGCTTTGAAATATGCAAACAAATGGTAGAAATTGGCAACCCTAATTCAGTAACCGATGCTGCTGTGGGTATACTTTGTGCGAGAACTGCTTGTATAGGAGCGTTTATGAATATGAAAATAAATTGTGCTTCTTTGGAAGATAAAACCTTTGTGGAAGATATACTTGCAAAAGGACAAAAACTTGTTGACGAGGCTTGCAATATAGAAAAAGAATACACGGCAAAGGTTATGGAAATGATAAGCAAGTAACATTTAAAACTACATATTTCATTTTACTAATGATAGTGGCTTCTCTTAATGAGAAATCACTATCTTTCTTTTTATTAACGCAAAAAAAACACACTCACAAAAAAATAAAAACTATGTTTTTTCCGTTTGTGCAAATAAAGAGATTAAAATGAGTGAGTTCAAAGTAGGTGATAAAGTAAAATTTTTAAATCGTATAGGCGGAGGCGTTATTACAAAGGTTATTTCTCCTTTGGTGGTGCATGTGCAAGAAGATGGTTTTGATATTCCCACTCTTACCAATGAAATAATACTTGACCACGTAGAAGATAAATCAGGTAAAATATTTACCTCGGAGTATAAAGAAAACAAAGGAAATACTCTTTCTCAAACTGAGCAAGACAACAATTTTTCCAACACAAATATAGAAAAGGTATTTCTTTCTCGCAAGGGGCAACAAATAGATAAAGGTGTTTATTTGGCTATTGTGCCAAAGGATCAAGTATGGATATTGACACAAGGCTTTGACGTTTACCTTATCAATAATACTGAATATTCCGTACTCTATTCCTTATTTCTAAAAAAAGAGAATGGTATGTTTAAAGGAGAGGACTTTGGCTCTTTGGAAAATAAGGAAAGAGTCCATCTTGACTATGTAAAGCCAGCACAAGCAGAAAAATGGTCGGAAGGATGTATACAGATTTTGTTTCATAGAAACGAAGATGATAAAGTATTTGCTCCTGTGTCTTATAATTTAAAAATAAGAAAAGGCAAGTTTTATAAAGAGGGCTGTTTTGAGCAAAATGACCTTGTTGGAGAAAAAGCAATGGTTTTGCCTATTGCTTTGCTTAAAGAGCAAAACGTTTTTGTGGAGAAAGACGAGGAAAAACAACTTTTGCAAAAAATCAAAATAGAAAAACAAGATATTAAAGTAGTTGAGCCAAAGAAAGAAATATCGTTTTTTGACAAACACATAGTTGCTAAAAATGAGGCTGAGGTAGATTTGCATATAGAGGAATTGACCGATAATGATGAGAAAATGCAACCTTTTGAAAAACTTTCTTTGCAAATGGATTACTTTAAAAAATGTCTTAATGAAGCAATAGAGCGTAATTTTGACAAAATAATTTTTATACACGGAGTAGGACAAGGAGTTTTGAAAAAAAACATAGAGGATGAACTCAATAAGTACTCTTTTATTCATTATTTTCCAGCTTCTATGCAAAAATATGGTGTTGGCGCAACAGAGGTATGGATAGGGAAAAACAGAAAATAAGTATAAAAATAAACTCGCAATGAAAATATATAACATAAAGTCCATAATATTTTTACTTATGGTAATATTTGCGGGAGTAACTTTCTTTGCCTGTAGCGATGACGAAAAAGAAGAAAGAAAAACTATAGTTATGGATGAGGTGTCAGATTATTTGTCTTGTGATATTACTAACTGTCCTCCTGATACTGTTATAATTATCAATAATGATGAGGAGTTAAAAAATATTTGTCCCGATATTTCTATTTTTCCAATAGATTTTTATAGATATTCATTGTTGATAGTACATAGCGTAACTCCACAAGGGATAAGTCATATATTTGCTGATTTAACAAAAGAAAAATCTTTAAAATATAACTTATCAATATATATTGAGTTAAATGATACAGCTGTTGCACAACGTTGGTATAAATGTTTTGTAACTCCTAAGAAAATAGATTCTAATGCATCTGTAGAATTAAAAGTTAATTACAAATAACCACACACCGAAACTTTGATAGTAGAATAAATAATTAAAAATAAGGATAATTATAATAAAGATAAACCTATAATACACAAAATAAATATGAAGTTAATTAAATTTTTATTCTTAGTTGTGATACTTGGATTTTCAACTTTTGCTTATGCTCAACAGGGTAGGTATCATATTACGGGAAAGGTATTAGATGAGAACACATCTGAACCGCTTCCTTATGTGAGTGTTGCCCTTATGCGAACTACTGACTCCACTATTATAGACGGAGGAATAACAACGGATGCCGGCGTTTTTACTATTCAAAATCGTGCTAATGGAAAATACATATTGAGGTGTTCTTTCGTTGGTTACAAAGACCTTTATAAAGATATAGAAGTGAAGAATTCTTCTTTGGATATAGGTATAGTAAAATTGGCTTCTATGGCAGAAACACTTGAAGCTGTAACTGTAGTAGGAGCAAAACAAATGATGGAATATAAGTTGGACAAAAGAGTTATTAATGTTGATCAGAATCTTGTTTCCACAGGAGGAGATGCAAGTGATGTTTTGCAAGATGTACCAAGCGTAGAGGTTGATGATGAGGGAAATATTTCTCTTAGAGGAGCTTCAAATGTAACTCTTTTGATAGATGGTAAGCCTTCAACCATGTATGGCAACGATGTAGCGACAGTTTTGGCACAAATACCGGCTTCTCAAATAGATAAAGTAGAGGTGATTACAAACCCTTCTGCTAAATATAACCCCGAGGGAATGAGTGGTATTATAAATATTACTTTAAAGGAAAAAGGAAACATGGGGTTTAATGGAAATGTAAATATTTCTGCTGGTTCTCCTCTTAAAGAATGGATGCCAAAGGAAAGACTTTCTACTTCTTTGAATTGGTCAAATTCTAAATTTTCTCTTTCTGCTTCTGTTGATGTTGATTATAATAAAAGGGCAATGATTTCTGATAATCTTAGATTTATGAAAGGCTCTAACGGAGGTACAACGGACTTAATACGTACTCATAGAGATGGTGGTGAAGATGGTTATGGTGGTGGTGCTCGTTTGGGGGGAGAATGGTATATAAACAAATATAATACCTTGTCTTTAAGTTTCAATACTCATTATCACAATACAGATAACGACTATTCAACAACAACTAATAAGAATCTTCTTAATGACACATTGGACGATAGAAACAATACAGATAAGAGTAGAGGAAAAAATGATGGTACGTTTAATAATATAGGTTTTACTTATCAAAAAGAATTCAAAGATAGAAAAGACCAATTGTTTTATGTAAGTGGTACTTGGAATTGGGGTAAATTTAACCGCAAAACATTTGACAAAATCACATATGACCAAGCAGGAGAAATATATAGAGGCTCTACAATAACAAATTATATGCGTGGAGATACTTCAGAAAGCAATAACCATAGGGCAGTAGTGGATGTTCATTATGTACATCCTTTTAGTGAAAAATCTCAATTGGAAATAGGTTACAATCTTAACTACAATGAGAGTTCCTCCACTTCTATCACCTCCTATGATACAAATGGAAATAAGACAAGAAGTTTAACAGAAAGTTATGATTTTGATAGGGAAGAATTTATACATGCTCTTTATGCCACATATGGTTTTCAAATAGGAAAACTTTCAGCACAATTAGGTTTGAGAAAAGAGTTTGTAAATAATGATTTTACAAAAACTGAGTTTGGCGGAGAAAAAATAGATTTTGATAAAGACTACAATCCTTGGTATCCTACTGTACACGTGTCTTATCAAATCAATCAAATGAATTCTTTCCAATTGTCATACTCTCGACGCATACGCAGACCTGACCCTTGGACAATGATGCCAAATATAGACCGTACTAACAAAGAATATCTTCGCTTTGGCAATCCAGATATAGACCCAGAATATACAAATGCTTTTGAATTAGGTTGGTCGCTAATGTTTCATAAGACAACTATTTTTACCTCTGCTTATTATCGTCAGGTTAGCAATGGTATGACTCGTTTCCAATTCTTGTGGAATGAGGAAAATGCTCGTTATTATGGTTTTGATTGGGCTTGGGCTTCAGCAAGCAACGAGGGTGAGAATGTAACAGCACAAACTTTTGTCAATCTTGCTCATTCCTCTAACTATGGTCTTGAGATGATAATAGATAGAGATATTACTGATTGGTGGAAAGCAAATTTGAGTATGAACTTCTATGGTTCTTATCAAGATGGTACTGCTTTGAATTACGACAAAACAACATCTTTTAATTTTGATGCTAAACTTAACACCACAATAACACTACCTAAAAACTTTACTATTCAAGTTTCTGGCAGGTACTATGCTCCAAGAAAAAATATTCAAGGTAGGGACAATGCAAGATATGATGTTGATTTTGCAATAAGAAAATCTCTTTGGAACAAACAAGCTAATATAGGATTGAATTTCAGAGATGTATTTGACTCAAGAGGTGGCTTTGGTTATTCTTATACCGACCAATATGTTTCCTTCTCAAAACGTCATCCTTATTCTCGTAGTATAAGACTTTCTTTCTCATACAACTTTGGTAAAACTGCTAATATGAAACGTAATAAAGTTAAGCCTCAGCAATCCACAGATTCTCAATATACAGGAGGTTCTGGCGAAAATTATGACGAATAAAACTTTAATTTTTGATAAAATAAGAAGAAAGTATGTTGCCTTAACTCCCGAAGAGGAGGTAAGGCAACTTACTATTGATATACTCAACAAAGAGTTTAATTATCCTCTAACCCGCTTTTCGCTTGAAGCACAAATCAACGTAGGGAAAATTTCTAAACGTTATGATATAATAGTGAGAGACAGCAAGGCAAAACCTTTTATGCTGATAGAATGTAAGGCAAAGAATATTCCCATTACAGAGAAAACACTTTTACAAGCTACTAACTATAACATACAAATTCAGGCTCCTTATATATTATTAACTAATTCTATTACTACATTGCTTTTTAATAAAACCAACGAAGGTTATATACAAATAAAACAAATACCAACCTTAAATTAA
>CAZVEO010000092.1:0-7194 GCA_964626385.1 uncultured Bacteroidaceae bacterium | reverse complement strand
TCTTCGTAACTTTGTAAGAGAAAAATAACCCTACCACAAAATTAACGATTTTTATCCTTATAACTACTTGATAATCAACAATAACGAATCTTCGTTTCGAGAAATCGAAACGAAGATTCGTCGAAATAAAACGAAGATTCATTTTTGCAAAATCCCGTTTTCGAAAAATTTTTCTTCAAAAAACCCTTCGAAAACGCTGAAAATCAAGAAAAATGCCCAATTTTACCCTTTCGAAAAAGGTTAAGTAATTGATAATCAGTAGTAGCATCCTTATTTTTTGCTTTTAAATGGGTATTTACGCGATTTTCCGAAAAAAATTTTGAGGGGTGTTTTTTGATAGGTTTTTATAGGTTAGCATAGAATAACTTATAATAACCTATTCACAATATGGAAAAAAAATACTAACTTTGCAAGTTATTAAACTAATGTAGTAGAAAACTTTTATTATAATGTTTACCACAAGATATATTTTTGTTACGGGAGGAGTTACCTCTTCTTTGGGAAAGGGAATAATTTCCTCTTCTTTGGCATTGCTTTTGAAATCACGCGGTTTTTCGGTTACAAATCAAAAACTTGACCCTTATATAAATGTAGACCCTGGTACTCTCAACCCTTATGAGCATGGAGAGTGTTATGTAACAGAGGACGGAGCAGAGACTGATTTAGACCTTGGACACTATGAAAGGTTTACCAATGTACGCACCTCTCAGGCCAATAATGTAACAACGGGTCGTATATATCAATCTGTGATAGACAAAGAAAGAAAAGGAGAATATCTTGGCTCCACTGTTCAAGTAATACCTCACATAACAGATGAGATAAAAAACAGAATAAAAATATTGGGCAATACGGGGAAATATGATTTTGTTATAACAGAAATAGGGGGAGTCGTTGGTGATATAGAGTCTTTGCCTTTTGTGGAGGCGGTACGTCAATTGAAAAGAGAATTTGGCAAACAAGCCCTTGTTATACATCTTACCTATGTGCCTTATCTTGCTGCGGCAGGAGAATTGAAAACAAAACCAACTCAAAACTCTGTTAAAAATATGCTTTCCATTGGGGTGCAACCAGATATTATTGTTTGCCGTTGTGAAAAGCATTTAACAGAGAGCGTTAGAGCAAAAATATCTTTGTTTTGCAATGTAGACAAAGAGTGCGTGATAGAGAGTATTGATGCCTCTACGATATATCAGGTTCCTTTGAATATTCAGCAAGAGGGCTTGGATGAGCAAGTTTTGAGAAAAACAGATACTCCTCTTTTGAGTGAGCCTGACCTCGCTTCGTGGAAAAAGTTTCTTTACAAATTAGAAAATCCTTTAAAGGAAACAACCATTGGTATAGTGGGCAAATATGTAGAATTGCACGATGCTTATAAATCCATTAGTGAGGCTTTGATTCATGCGGGAGCATATTTGCAAACAAAGGTCAATATAAAGTGGATACATTCCGAAGAGTTGGAAAAAGGCGAGGAAGTATTAAAAGAGAAGTTAGAAGGCTTAGAGGGTATTTTGGTTGCTCCGGGCTTTGGCTCTCGTGGAATATTGGGCAAAATACTTGCTTGTCAATATGCGAGGGAAAACTCAATACCTTTCTTTGGTATATGCCTTGGTATGCAGTTGGCTGTTGTGGAGTTTGCCCGTAATGTTTTGGGCTGGAAAAACGCAAACAGCGTTGAAATGATGGCTTCTACTCCATATCCAGTTATAGACATCATGGAAGACCAAAAGAAAGTAAGCAATCTTGGACATACTATGAGATTAGGTAACTATCCTTGTCAGTTAAAAGAAGACTCCATTATTTACAATGCCTACAAACACACACCTATACAAGAAAGACACAGACATAGATACGAATTTAATAATAAGTATTTGCAAGATTTTGAAAAAGCAGGTATGTTGGCAACAGGCATAAACCCCGATAGTGGTCTTGTAGAAGTAGTAGAAATAAGAAAACACCCATTCTTTATTGGTACTCAATTTCATCCAGAATATGCCTCAACAGTGGAAAATCCTGCTCCTTTGTTTATTGCTTTTGTAAAGGCTTCGCTTGGAGAAAAGTAAGATAAAAAGTGTTTTTTTTGTATTTATGTTTAAAACATATTGTAACTTTGCATATTAAGAAAAAACTTTTATACGATGAAAAGGATAATACTTTACTTCTTTGCCTTGTTTTATGCTGTTTGTTTATCGGCACAGATGGATATTTCTTGGGGCAAAAGATTTTATGATATAAAGGATGATTGTGTTGATGCAAAATTTATAGCAGAGGACAATTCAGGTTATTATTTCTATTATTGTATGAATGAATACAAAGGGGAGGGCGAATTTGAGTATAAATATTATCTTGCTCATGCTGACGTATCGGGCAATGTGGATAGATTGGCGAAAATAGATTTTGGTTCTCCTTCTTACAAAATAGAATATACTTGGAGAAACAACAACTTGGTGGGCTTTGTCTTATCAAGGACAAAAAAGGATAAGGCAACGGACACAAAAAAACGTTCCTCTCGCAACAAGACCATACCGACCGAGACAGGTACGCAAAAGTTTTATACTCAATATCTTCACTTACTAGATATGCGTTTGATAGATAAACCAGAGTTATTTTTGAATTATACCTATATTGTAGACTCTGCTCAAACGCCTTATATCTTTTCTTTTTCTGAGAACAAAACCAAAATGGTTTATTGCTTGTTTAAACAGACAGAAAAGGGAAAAGAAGCTGAGGTGAAAGTTTATAACAATCAAATGGGTTTGCTTTGGTCAAAAAGTTATGCTTTGCAGAGTGTAGAGGGTTTGAAAACAAGTGTTGAGGATGTGGCAGTTAATAACAACGGCGACAATGTACTTTTGGCTCTCAAAGGTGTTGCTCAAGGCAAAAAGGTTAACCACAAGGACGATATTGCTTATTTGGTTTATTTAAATAAATATCAAAGCAAGACATACGATTTAAAATTAGAAGAGGCTTGGGCTACAAGTATGAAATGTTGTTTCAATTTAGAGGGCGACCATGTACTTGCTGGTTATTATGGCACAAACAATGAAAAGCCTTTTAATGCATCGGGCTCCTTTGCTTATACTTTTGACCAAAGAAGGTTGTATCAAAAATCTGTTTCCATGAAAGAATTCAAAGAATACGAAACCGATGAAATGGTTACCAAGAAAAAAGAAATGCCGGCTCCAAGCAACTTTACCACCTATGTAGAGGAACTTGTGCCTATGGTAGGAGGTAATATTATTATGTTGGGAGAACAAAGATTTGCCTCTCATCTTATTCCGCCAAAAAGAAGAGGAGAAAAACCAACAGGAGAAGAAGCCTTTTATTACAGAGATTTGGTGCTTACAAACGTTGACAAAAACGGAATGATAGAGGGCAACGCCTTTTTGGCAAAAAGACAAAAAATCTATAACGACAACGATGCCTATAATGGTTATGTGCTTTCAAGGGATAGATATGGGCTTTATATAATGTTTAACGACCATATTGCCAACTACAAAGACGGTAAATTTGTACCTAACAAACAATATAATTCTGATAAATTACGCACTCAAATCAATTTTGTGCAAGTTTATTCCGATGGTTCTTACAATTGGCAACAGGCTTTGAGAACACATGATATGAAAATGCCACTGTTCAAAACCTTAATGCTTACCAATACAAAACACATAATATTTCTTTGTCATTGGGAAGACAATAACATAATAGGCAAATTTCAAACTCGATAAAGAATAAAGATAAAAATTCTTTGTCTATGAAACTTTTTATAAAGCCCTTACCTTTAATTGACTTGCAGGTAGGGGCTTTTTTTTGATTGAAAACAAACAGAAGAACAAAAAATATTATAAATCATAACACAACAATGGGGACATTTATCACAAACGACAATAAATTATTAGGAGATGTTATCAACAATTTTCTCCCAAGCAGTGAATCTATAAATATTTTGGTTGGTTATTTCTTTTTCTCTGGTTTTAATATATTAGAAAATGGACTTGATAATAAACAAGTGAGAATATTGGTTGGTATGGATGTTGATATTACAGCAAAAAAATATATAAGAGAGATTTATTCTTTTGAAACCAATAACAAATCCAATCAAGATGTAAAAGAAGATTTTTATAACACTTTTGTTAAAGTATTCAACGAAACAGATTGTTTTGATAACGAAAAGAGCGAAAAGTCTTTTAGAATCTTTTTGCAAAAAATATGTGAGGGTTCCTTAGAGATACGAAAGACCAAAGACCCTTGCCATGCCAAAATGTATATATTCAACTACTCACCAGAACACTCCAACAATGGAGAAACTAAAGGCGTGGTTATTATGGGCTCTTCCAACCTTTCTTATCAGGGACTGAAAGGAAGGACTGAAATCAATGCTAAGTTCTATCATGAAAATGATGTTGTAGAGGCAAACGAAATATTTGAAAACCTATGGGAAAAATCCGTAGCAATAGTAGATAAAGATACCTTAGAAGAATTTGAAACTAAGGTAATTAAAAATATTTGGTATGATAAATTGTATCCACCTTATCTTATGTATATTCGTGTGTTGGCAGAATACTTTGATATAGAGGATAAGAAAAGGAAAATCAAAACTCCTAATCTAATCAACAACAACTATCAAGATTTTAAATATCAAACCGATGCTATTCATTTGGCTTTGCGTTCTATAGAAAATCACAATGGAGTTATTATTTCAGACGTTGTTGGGTTGGGTAAGAGTATTATTGCCTCCACTATAGCTTACAATCTTGGAGTATATACCTTTATAATTTGCCCCCCACATCTAAAAGAAAGTTGGGAACTTTATCGTAAAGAGTTTAATTTTAATGGTCAAGTTTTTACAAGTGGAAGTATTGACCATGCTGTTAATTTTATAAATTCCCTTAATTCCCAGGAGGAATATTTGATAATAGTGGACGAGGCTCATAGATATCGCAACGATATGACAAAGGACTATTCCGATTTGCATCAATTATGTTTGAGTAATAAGGTAGTTCTTTTGACAGCAACTCCTTTCAGCAACAACCCTAATGATATTTACTCCCTTTTAAAACTATTTCAACTACCTGACCACTCTACTCTAAAAACCGTTAACAACCTTGGTGCAACATTTAGAAACATTATTAACGAATATCAAGAACTTAACAAAGCAGACAGACAGGGAAATCTAAACAAAGAAGATAAAGAGAAAGATATACAATTGATGTCTAAGCATATTCGTTCCATAATTGCGCCTGTTTGTATAAGACGTTCTCGCTTAGACTTGCTTAATATACCAGAATATAAAGAAGACTTGAAAAAGCAAAAAATTGAAATAATACTTTCCTCAGACCCTATTATTATGGAATTTGATTTGGGCAAATTGAGCAAACTCTATGTTTCTACTTTAAAGAAAATAGATTATGACCCAGAAAACAAAAGTAACAACATTGGTAAGTACAAAGCAGCAAGATACAACCCGGCTAACTACATTAAGGAGGAAAGCAAAGATGAGTTAAAAACAAAATTTGAGAAAGAGACTGGGCTTGACTTTGATTTTTTGTTGGTGAGACAAAGAAACTTATCCAAATTTATGCGAAGGCTGTTGGTAAGACGTTTTGAAAGTTCTGTCAATGCCTTTAAAACCTCCTTAGAGTCCTTGCTCTTATCCAATGAGAATATTCTCTCATGGATAAATCGCAGAAATAAAGTACCTATATATAAACAAGGTGATTTGCCAAACTTAGACGAATGGGAAACCGAAACAGATGCAGAATTAGAAGAAAAACTTGACTCCTATAGAGAAAAAGGTTTTTATGAGATAGATATGGAGTATATTAATGAAAACTTTATAAAAGATATACAAGAAGACATTGAGATACTTACAAATATCAAAAAACAATGGTTTCCTAACGATACAATACAGGAAGATCCAAAACTAAGAGAATTTAAAAGTATTCTCAAATTCGAACTACAAAAGGAGCCAGATAGAAAGATAATTGTTTTTAGCGAATTTACTGATACCGTAAATTATCTTGCCAAAGAATTAAAGGCAGAGAATCTCCCAATTATGAAATTTACCTCTGCTGATGCTAAGCCGTCTATTCGTCAGCAAATTAGGGAAAATTTTGATGCGGGTATTCCTATTGAAAATCAAAAAGATGATTTTAAAATATTGATTGCTACCGATGCTATTTCCGAAGGGTATAATTTGCACAGAGCAGGAGCAATTTTTAATTATGATATTCCTTACAACCCAACTCGTGTTATTCAGCGAGTGGGGCGTATCAATCGTATAAACAAAAAAGTTTTTGACAAACTATATATATATAATTATTTCCCTACTGATATTGGAGAACAGCAGACAAGAACCAAAGCTATTACTACCTTAAAAATGAAAATGATTCATTTGATAATGGGAGAGGATGCAAAGGTACTTACAAAGGAAGAGGAATTGCAAAACTTTTTTGAACAAATATACAAAACTCAGTTCGCCTCAAGCGAACAACAATCTTGGGATACTAAGTATAGGCAGTTTCTTTCATCTGTTAAAAATACCGATGATTATAAAAAAGCTAAGCAAATACCTCTTAGAGCAAGAACTGCAAAAATAAGCAATGATAAAAACACACAAGGGGTAATAGTTTTTGGCAAAAAGGGTGATGATTTTGTGTTTAAATATGCTCAAAATTCTTTGCAACCTCCTAGGGATATAACTCCTGAGGATGCTTTCAAATTGTTAGAATGCGAGGCTCAAACTCAAACACAAAAAACAAGCAAAGATTTTTACCCTATTTATGATAATATAAAGCAAGATATATTCAATAGCAATATAAATAGCATAGGCAATAATGATAGAGGGAATGCTGAGATTTATCAGATTTTAAATTCTAAAATAAGACCTTCTAAGGCTATTAAGAACAATGATTATATAACCGATTTGGCAACGGCAGTAAGACAAGGAGGACTTTCAAATTATGAGTTAAAATATATCAAGAAACTCAAACCCTCCGAATACAAATCTTTGCCGGAGGTTATAACAAGCAGTTATCTTAGTAAAATAATAAATAAAAATAATGTTAAAGATAATTCTGACCAAGTAATTATACTTTCAGAGGAATTAATAAAAGGAGGAGAGTAAAGATTTATGATAAAGGGTTTTGATTTTGGTTGTGGGTATGAGCGGGAGGAGTTTTTGAGGTTTTTGAGGTT
>CAZVEO010000091.1:0-7430 GCA_964626385.1 uncultured Bacteroidaceae bacterium | reverse complement strand
TCGATTTCTCGAAACGAAGATTCGTCGAAATAAAACGAAGATTCATTTTTGCAAAACCCACTTAAAGAAAAATTTTTCTTCAAAAAACCCTTCGAAAACGCTGATTTTCAAGAAAATTGCCCAATTTTGACCCTTCGAAAAAGGTTAACTATCTTATAATCAATAGTAGCACCCTTATTTTTTGATTTTAAATAGGTATTTACGCGATTTCCTGAAAAATTTTTTTTTACCTCTTTTTTATAGGTTACAGGTACAGCCTGCACCCACAGTGTGTCTTATAGGGGCATAGCCATTAAAAATTGTTTGTAACGGCTATGCCCTTATAAAACAGGCTATGCCTGCACCCACAGGGTGTTTTATAAGGGCATAGCCGTTATTTTTTTCATTAATTCCTTACACCGATTTAGCGTTAATTAAATATTCTCTTGTATAGAGCTAGTGCAAAATAAGAGTATTTTTTAGTAACTTTGCAAGTGGAATTAACTTTTGCAATGAAAAAAGTAATAGCATATTTTCTTGAAAATAGATTTATAACTGCCGCTATAATAGTTATTATTATATTTGCGGGCATATATGTTTCTCCTTTTGATTGGTCGTTAGGTTCTTTGCCCAAAGACCCTGTTGCTGTAGATGCTATACCTGATGTTGGTGATAATCAGCAAATAGTTTATACAGAGTGGATGGGAAGAAGCCCAAAAGATATACAAGACCAAATAACATACCCTTTAACCACTCAATTGCTCGGTATTTCGGGAGTTAAAACCATTCGTTCTACCTCCATGTTTGGAATGTCTTTTATTTATATAATTTTTGATGATAAGACAGATTTTTATTTTTCTCGTTCACGTATATTGGAAAAGTTAAACTCCTTACCACAAGGTACATTGCCCGAAGGTGTTCAGCCTACTTTGGGACCTGATGCTACTGCTTTGGGACAGATATTTTGGTATACCTTAGAGGGACGGGATAAAAAAACGGGAAAGCCATCAGGGGGGTGGTCTCCTGAAGAGTTGCGTACCATAGAGGACTATTATGTAAAATATTCTCTTTCTTCTGCTGAAGGAGTTTCTGAAATTGCTTCTGTTGGAGGTTATCAAAAAGAGTATCAAGTAGATATATCTCCTCAAAAAATGCTTGCTTTGAATGTTAATATTCTTCAAGTAATGCAAGCGGTAAAGAACTCAAATCTTGATATGGGTGCAGGTACAATAGAAATCAACAAAGTAGAGTATCTTATAAGAGGAATAGGGTATATAAAGACGTTGAAAGATTTGGAAGAGGCGGTGATTACCTCTCGTAATGGTGTACCTATAAGGGTAAAAGATGTTGCAACTGTAAGTTTTGGACCAGCAGAAAATAGAGGAGGTTTGGACAAAGATGGGCAAATGGCTGTGGGCGCTGTAGTAGTTGCTCGTTATGGCTCTAATCCTATGGAGGTAATAAACAATGTAAAACAAAAAATTAAAGAAATAAGTCCTTCTTTGCCAGAAAAAAAACTCAAAGATGGAAGTATTTCCAAAGTAACGATAGTGCCTTTTTATGACCGTACACAACTAATAAAGGAAACAATAGGAACGTTGGAAAGTTCTCTTTTGCATGAAATAATTATCTGTATTATAGTTGTGCTTGTTTTGGTTTTGAATTTTAGAGCCTCTGTTGTTATCTCTGCTCTTTTGCCATTGGCGGTGTTTATGACCTTTATCATAATGAAACTTACCGGTATACAAGCCAATATTGTTGCTTTGAGTGGTATTGCTATAGCCATAGGCGTTATGGTAGATGTGGGAGTTGTTTTTACTGAGAATGTTCTTAAACATTTGGATAACAATCAAATCACAATTGCAAACAAAGAAAAATACAGAGAAAATCTAAAAAGCACTATTCTTAATGCCGTTAGTGAAGTAGGACCGGCAATAACGACAGGTATGCTGACGACAATAATAAGTTTTTTACCAGTTTTTGTCCTACAAGCACAAGAGGGTAAAATGTTTCGTCCTTTGGCTTTTACCAAAACTTTTGCTCTTATGAGTTCTTTTGTTTTAGGTATAATTATTCTGCCCACCCTCATATATTGGATTTTTTCATTAAGACTACCACAAAAATTTTCTGTTTTTTTGAGAAAATCAAAGTTTTATTCCTTGTTATCTAAACACTTATGGTTAAGGAAAAATTATAAAAAATTTGCCTTTGTATTACTTGTTTTTCTTTGTGTTTATATTCTTTCTTTTAAATGGATGCCTTTAGGACCAGATAATGGAATGTTTTTTAATATTATTTTTGTTAGTTTATTGATAGCAATAGTTTTGTCTGTTTTGTGGCTTTTGGTTATCTATTATGAGAGAATACTTCGTTGGTGTTTGCAACATAGGTTTAAGTTTTTATTATTGCCTATTGTTGTGCTTGTTTTGGGAGTGGTTATATGGTCACATACGGGTAAAGAGTTTATGCCTTCTTTGGATGAGGGTTCGTTTATGTTAATGCCTACCTCTATGCCACACAGTGGAGTGGAGCAGAATATGGAATATATTAGCATAATGGACAGAAGATTAAAAGCCATACCTGAAGTAGAGAGTGTGGTAGGAAAATGGGGAAGAGTAAATTCTGCCTTAGACCCTGCACCCGTCCAAATGTATGAAACCACAATAAATTATAGACCAGAATATCTTTTGGACTCTTTAGGAAAAAGAGGAAGATTTAAGACAAATAGAAAAGGAGAGTTTTTGCTTCGTAGTGGCAAAACTTATAACCCAGAGCATGAGTTTAGAGTATTGAGTTATGATTCTTTGATACCTTCTTCCTATGGCAAGTATGTCAGACAATGGAGAAAAAAAATACGCTCAACAGATGATATTTGGGATGAAATAACCAAAGCCACAACATTACCCGGCGTAACCACTTCGGCGAAATTACAACCGATAGCCACTCGTATGGTTATGCTTTCCACGGGGATGAGAGCACCTATGGGATTGAAAATATATGCTTCTAATTTAGAAGATATGGAAGAAAGTGGCAAACTTTTGGAAAAGTATCTTAAAGAAGTGCCAACAATAAATTCTTCTTCGGTTTTTTATGATAGAAGTTTGTCAAGTGCTTATTTAGAGATAAATCTTGATAGGGAAAAGATGGCAAGATATGGTATTGAGGTAAATACTTTGCAAGATATTCTTTCGGGTGCCATAGGCAATATGACAATGACAACAACGGTTGAGGGTAGAGAAAGATTTAAAGTTAGAGCTCGCTATCAAAGAGAATACAGGGACAATATAGAGGCAATAGAAAACATACTAATTCCAACCAACACTCAGGCTCAAATACCTTTAAAACAAGTAGCCTCTATTTCCTATTCCAAAGGTGCTCAAATGATACAAAGTGAAAATACTTTTTTAGTAGGTTACATTGTTTTTGATAGTAAAGATAATAATGCTGAAATAGATGTGGTAAATCAAGCAAAACAACATTTGGATACCTTGGTTAATGAGGGTAAAATAAAATTACCAAATGGAGTTTCCTATAAATTTGCAGGCAATTACGAACAAGAAGAAAGGGCAACAAAAAGACTTATGCTTGTTATACCTATTTCTCTTTTGATTATTTTGTTTATTCTTTATATGCAGTTTAGAACTATTACGGCATCTTTGATTCATTTTTCAGGTGTGTTTGTTGCTTTTGCAGGAGGTTTTATACTTATATGGCTTTATGGACAAGAGTGGTTTATGAATTTTAGTATTTTAGGAATGAATATGAGGGATATGTTTTCCATACATACTGTTAATCTAAGTGTTGCTGTATGGGTTGGGTTTATTGCTTTGTTTGGAATAGCAACTGATGATGGAGTATTGATGGGAACCTATATTCACCAAATCTTTGAAAAGGAAAGACCTCAAACAAAAAAAGAAATACTCGAAGCCGTTGTTAAAGCAGGTAAAAAACGTGTTCGCCCCGCTGCAATGACTACGGCTACAACACTAATAGCTCTTTTACCGGTACTTTCCTCTACAGGTAAGGGAGCCGATATAATGATTCCTATGTCAATACCTTGTTTTGGTGGTATGATGATTCAAGTTATGACAATGTTTGTTGTACCTGTTTTGCAATACTGTTGGCGAGCAAGCAAAATAAAAACAGAAAAAACTTTTGATGATGAAAAAATGTAAATTGTTGTGTGTTATAATATTGATTTTGTTGGTTAAGGAGGTGGATTGCCAAAACACTTTGAATGACTATATAGAAATAGCTATTGATAACTCACCTCTTATAAAAACAAAATACAACGACTATCTATCCAAAAAAGAAGAGGTTAAATCAAAGGTTGCTTTGGAAAATCCAGAATTTTCTGCTAGTTTGTTACCCAAACCAATGATGAATGTAAATGGTGAACAAGTGGCAAGTGTTTCTTTGATGCAAATGTTTCCTTGGTTTGGCACTCTTTCAAGCAATGAGAAAATGTTGCAATGTAGCAATCAAAGTGCTTATTGGACTTATGTAAATGCTGTAAATCAAGTTGTGTACGAAACTAAGGTTCTTTATTATGATATGACACTTATTAATTGTCAAATAAAAATTTTGGAACAACAAAAAAATATACTTGTAGATATAGAAAAAACTCTTTTAATAAATTATACATCAAAGGGCAAAACAGCGATACCTCTTTTAAACGATATACAGATAAAAAAAGATGAATTAGAACTTGAAGTATTGACTTTGCAAATGAATTTGAATACAAAAAAGCAACAATTCAACAACCTTTTACATGTTAATTCTTCTAGTGATGTTGTTTTATTAGATACAATGACATACTTGGCAAATGAGCAAAAACTCTATTCCTTTGATTCCATTATTAGCAACAACCCTGAACTCAAAACAATACAGCAAAATAATAATTCTCTTTATCATGCAATAAAAATGCAAAAGAAAATGTCATACCCTATGATAGGAATAGGTTTGGAGTGGATGATAAACAAAAAAACTAATATGCCAAAAATGGAGTCTATGAATGGAAAAGATATGTTGGGTATAATGGTAAAAATATCTTTGCCTGTTTATAGAAAAAAATATTCCTCCTCTATTTCAGCTATACAATACAAAAGTCAAAGCCTTGAACAAGATTATCAGTATAGAGTAGAAAGGTTGAAAAATGATTTTCTTTCAATTTGCAATGATATGACAATTGAAAGAAACAAAATTGACCTATATCAAAAGCAAGAAGGTTTGATAAAAGAAAATATCCTTTTAAAACAAAACACCTATTCCGCAATAGATAGTGATATGAAGGAATTACTCGATTTGCAAACAAAACTGCTTGATTATCAATTAAAGATACTTGTTAGCAAAACAAAGATTAATACTCTTTTGGCAAAATTTGAAATGTTGCAAGCCTCTAATAATAATTACTTAAAGCCTTAATAAAAAAACAATGAAAATAACTGATAAAATAAAAAGCGTAATAAAAAAGTATAAAATAGTAGTTTATGTTTTACTTTTTGCTGTGGGTGTATTGGTAGGTTATTTGTTGTTTTCTCCTCCTTCAAGCAATAGTAATACATCAAAAGAAACTACTATTTCTCAATACACCTGTTCTATGCATCCGCAAATAAGACAAGACAAACCGGGGAAATGTCCTTTATGTGGAATGGATTTAACTCCTGTTGGGCAAACTTCTACAGATAATTTAGACCCAAATAGTGTAATGTTTACGGATGAGGCGGCAGCCTTAGCCGATATAGAGACAATGGTTTTATGGAAAGAAGACTCGCAGAAAGAAATAACTCTTTATGGAAATGTAGATATAAATGAGAGAAATTCTCAAATACAATCCTCTTATGTCAATGGCAGAATAGAAAAACTATATATAAATGCCATAGGAGACAAGGTAAACAAAGGACAAACAATTGCTTTGATTTATTCGCCAGAGGTTTATGCTACTTGTCAGGAATTGGTTGCAGCACTTGATTATACTAATTCTTCTCAAAGAGAAAACATTATCAATGCAGCCAAGGAAAAACTTTTGCTTTGGAATATTACACAGAACCAAATAGATAATATAATAAAGACAAAAAAGGCTACGGCGTACATAGAATTAAAGGCTAATACGAGCGGAACAGTTGTAAAAAAAGATGTTTCACAAGGGGATTATGTTAAGCAAGGCGATGCTTTGTTTACCATAGCTAATCTTTCTTCTTTATGGGTACAACTAAAAGCATACGAGCAGGATATATCTTTTTTAAGGGTTGGTCAGAAAGTACAACTTTCTTTTGAAGCACTTTCAAACAAAAAAATTGATTCCAAAATATCTTTTATAAGCCCTGTAACTGACGATAAAACGAGAACAACAGATATAAGAGTGGAAATATCAAATAACAATGGAGATATAAAACCTCAAATGTATGTTACAGCAAAGGTTATAGCGGATATGTCAGCCTTTAAGGACAAATTATTAGTTCCCAAAAGTGCCGTACTTTTTACTGGTAAAAGAAGTCTTGTCTATGTTAAGGATCCAAATCAAGAACAACCAACCTTTGCTATGAGGCAAATAGAATTGGGTAATCAGGTAGGGGAATACTATATAGTTATTTCTGGACTTGAAGAAGGGGAAGAAGTGGCAAGCAATGGAGTATTTCAAATAGATGCTGCCGCTCAATTGGAAGGTAAAGCTTCAATGATGAATAATTAACAATTGTTATACAATATTTTCTTATATATATACGTTAGAGAAGAAAATAAATAATAAAAACATAATAGAGAAATGAAAAAATCAGTGAAAATAACTTTGATGGCAACTGTTGTTATGGTTGCTATGAGTTTTGGAACTTTGAGTGCCAAACCTGCAGAAATTACAGTAAACGGCAAGTGTGGTATGTGTAAAAATAGAATAGAAAAAGCTGCCAAAGGTGTAAAGGGAGTTAAAACTGCTACTTGGGATAAGGAAACAAAAGTTTTAACTATAGATTACAATGAAAAGTTGACCGATGTTAAAACAATAGAAAAAGCTATTGCAAGCGTTGGTTATGATGCTGGAGAAGAAAAAGCGAATGTTGAGGCAAGAAAAAAACTTCCAGCATGCTGTACTTCTGAGGGCGAAACAAAGGGTTGTGCTAATCATCACAAAGATGGTGGTTGTTCCAAGAAATAAACTTACAAACTAATCAATAATTGATAAAAATGAAGCAATTATTTAATTGCTTCATTTTTTCTTTATTACTCAAAGAAAATCTCTATGTTATTAACGAAGCATTTCAATCTATTGTCTTATTATTTTGTGGGTGGTTTGGTTTTTGGTAGTTTGGACTTTTAGTAGATAGGAGCCTTGAGGATAGTGTTGCAAGTCTATTTTGTAGTTATAGGCTTTTACTTCTTTTTCTTGCAAAAGTTTGCCACACTCATCATACAAAAATATTCTCTCTATCTTATAACCACTATTGATATTTACCTCA
>CAZVEO010000090.1:0-7604 GCA_964626385.1 uncultured Bacteroidaceae bacterium | reverse complement strand
ATGATGTAAAACAGAAAATTTATACACGAGATATTTTCAAAAGAGATTAAAAAATAGAGTTAAGTAAAGCAACATCATTAAAGGTTTCTTTATAAAACTGACCTGTAACTTTAAATTCAATCCATTTTATGCAAAACAATTTAGTGTCGGTAATTATGCCGTCATATAATTCTGCTGTGTATATCGCTCAGTCAATAGAAACTGTTATCAAGCAGACTTATCCACATTGGGAGTTACTTATAACGGATGATTGTTCAACTGATAACACTGTAGAAATTGTTAAACGATATACTCAAAAAGATAATAGAATAAAACTATTTGTTTTAGAAAAAAACTCCGGTGCAGCAGTAGTAAGAAATAATTCCATAAAAGAGGCACAAGGTAGATATATTGCTTTTTTGGATAGTGATGATTTATGGTTACCTGAAAAATTGGAAAAACAACTTATTTTTATGCAAAAAAAAGGATATGAGTTTTGTTATAGTAGTTACACTATGTGTAATGATAACGGTGAATATAACGGAATATTCTTTTGCAGAAAACAAGAATCCTTTAACAGTATAAAGAAAGATGATAAGATAGGTTGTTTAACAGTAATTTATGATACAAAAAGGTTAGGTAAAATTTATATGCCCTTACTTCGTAAAAGACAGGATTGGGGATTTAAGATTTTATTATTACAAAAATGTAAACGTGCTTATGGAATAAAAGAACCACTTGCTATATATAGAATAAGAAATAATTCTTTATCGCGAGATAAGATTAAATTACTTAAATACAATATCAAAGTTTATAAGGAAATACTTAATTATTCTTCCTTTAAGGCTCATTGTTATTTCTTATTTGTTTTTATGCCAACATATTTAAAAAAGAAATTTTTGACAAAGATTATTTCTAAATCAATTATGCATCTCTAATAGGGAGAGTATAGGGGGGGGGAAAAAATAAACCTATAAAGATAAAGCCGTTAAAGATATTCTTTAACGGCTTTATCTTTATAAAAAGTTGTAATATCGGAGCATAGCGTTGAAACATCGGAGTATAACGTAAAATCTTCGGAGCATCGGAGTTAAAAAGTCCGATTTTCTTATATAAAAAGTCCGACTTTTTTATTTATACGCTCCGATGTTACAACACTACGCTCCGATGTTTTTTACAATAAGATAAACTCTTACAATGCTAAAGCTAAGTTTTTTAATAGATTAGTGGGTTGTAAAATTGTTATACACACTTAGAACCCGCCACCACCTAAGGCATGGTAAAGGTTAATAAGGCTTTGTATTTCGTTAAACTTGTCTTGTGCTAAAGATTGCTCGGCGGATAAAAGAGATTGCTGGGCTGTCAATACCTCCAAATAACTTGTGGAAGAATATTGCATGAGTAACTTAGTTTTTTCTACCACTTGTTGTAAGGTTTCAACGCTTTGAGAATTAATCTTTTGTCTTTGCCTTGCGGTTTCTAAGGAAGTTAGTGCGTTATTGACTTCACTTCCTGCTTGAAGTAAGGTTTGTTGAAAACTCAAAGAGGCTATTTCTTGCTCAGCCTTTGCACTTTGAAGGTTGGCTATATTGCTACCCCGGTTAAATAAAGGCTGGGTCAGTGAGCCTATTGCGTTGGATAACCATTGAGCCGGATTGCTGACCACTCCGCTTGCGTTGTTTGTCCAACCCAAACTACCCGACAAAGTTATTGAAGGATAAAAAGAGGCTTTAGCTACGTTGGTAGCATAGAAAGCCTTTGCCAAATTCATCTGAGCCTGACGCACATCGGGACGATTGTCCAAAAGTTGCAATGGTATCCCTATGGAAAAATTATCAGAAAAAGTTTGATTTGCAAGGCTACTCCTTTCTATACTTTGCGGAGATTGAGCCAAAAGTAAACAAATGGCATTTTCTGTTTCTTTGATACTTTTTCTTAAAGACAAAATATCGGCTTCAAGGGTGGAAAAGTTAGCCTTTGCTTGTAAAACAGCGGTTTCATTTGCCTGTCCTGCAAGCAGTAAGGCTTGAAGAGTGCTGATAGTTGCCTCCCAACTCTCTAAGGTTTGTTGGCTTATGCGCAATTGTTCGTCTAACAACAACAAAGAATAATAAGATTGGGCTACTGAGGCTATAAGAGAGGTTTGTACGGCTTGCTTATATTCAATAGAGGCTTGCAAAGAACTTAAAGCCTCTCTCTTTGCAGAAGTAATTTTGCCAAAAAAATCTATTTCCCAACTAGCCAAAGGAGAAATATTATAGGTCTTGGTGGTTGTACCTTCTAAATGACTAATGTTCCCTTCTGCACTCAAAGAAACGGAAGGCAGATAAGCCATACGAGAAGAAAGCAAAATGGCTTGAGCTTGTTGGGTACGCAGATAAGCAATTTTTAAATCAGTATTTCGCACCAATGCCGTGTCTATCAAACGTTGCAAATAAGCATCTTTGAATACCTCCCTCCAAGAAAGAGTGGCTATGGAAGAAGTATCAGTTGTTATATATTCTTGTCCAAAAAGGTTTTCATCAACCTCTTTTACTGATTCGTACTTCTTATAAACATTGCAACTAACAAATGTTGTTACAATTATTGTATATATAATTATCTGTTTCATTTTAAAACTCTTGTTTTTGTTCCATTTGTTTCAAATGCTTTATCAAAGCAACTTTTTCTATTTCTCCTGTTATGGCAGGGTCAGCCTTCTTTTGTTTTATAGGTCTAAAACGCTCGTCCAAAAATTGGAAAAACATCCATAACGAAGGCACAATAAAGAGCAACACCAACGTACCTACTAGCATACCACCAACAGCACCTGTGCCAAGTGTTGAGTTGCCGTTGGCTCCAACACCGGAGGCAAACATCAAAGGCAACATACCGAAAATCATAGTTAAAGCCGTCATCAAAATAGGACGAAGTCTATTTTTTGCCGCTCCTATGGCTGATTGTTTCAAAGTCATTCCGCTACGCCTTCTTTCCTTTGCATAATCAGTAATAAGAATAGCTGTCTTAGCTAACAGACCTATAAGCATAATAAGTCCAGTTTGTAGATAGATGTTGTTCTCTAAGCCAAAGAGTTTGGCAAATAAGAAACTACCCATAAGACCGCACGGCACAGAAAGAATAATAGTAAGTGGCATAATAAGACTTTCGTACATACCGCTAAGAATAAGATAAACCAAAACAATACAAAGAGCAAAAATAATCACAACATTATTGCCTGTGGTTGCTTGCTCGCGAGAAATACCTCCAAGTTCATAACCATAGTTGCGAGGCAAAACCTTATCGGCTGTCTGTTTTATGGCTTTAAGTGCATCGCCCGAACTATAGCCTGAGGCTGGAGTGCCGTTTATTGCTATGGAATTATAAAGATTGAAACGAGCAAGAGACTGAGGTCCGTAAGTCTTTGTAAGTTTTACAAATTGCGACAAAGGAGCCATCTCATTGCCTACGCGTACATAGAAATGATTTAAAGACTCAGGTGTAACTCTTGTCTTTGGGTCTGCTTGTATCATTACTCTATATAGTTTTGAGAACCTATTGAAATTGGATACATAACCGCCACCATAATAATCTGAAAGAGTATTCAAAACTTCCGTTGGCGTTATTCCTGCCCTTTCGCATTGGGTAGCATCTATATCCACCAAATATTGGGGGTAGTTGTTTGCAAAAGAAGAATAAGCCATCTCAATTTCAGGTCTATTGTTTAAGGCTTCCACAAACTTGTCGCAAACGTTTTTAAATTCGGTCAAATCGCCTCCAATCTTGTCTTGCAAATACAACTCAAAGCCTCCGCCCATACCATATCCTGGAATCATAGGAGGCATTGTAACAAACATAGAAGCATCAGGTATTTGGTTGGCAATAGCATAAACACTATCCATTAAAGCGTTAGCAGATTGGTTTTTCTTTGTTCGTTTGTCCCAGTCGGCTAACTTGACAAAGAGCATTCCCATAGAAGGTCCCGCACCATTGAAAGAATACCCCGATACTCCACTTGAATATTCTATCTCTGGAATTTCTCTCATTTTCTTGTCAATAGTTGTCATAATACGATTGGTTTCGCTTAGAGAACTACCGGGCTTAGTGTCAAGGCTAACTATCAAAGTAGCAATATCCTCATCGGGAACAAGTCCAGAGGGAGTGCTTCTCATCAAAACAACCAACAAAACTAGTCCAACTATAAGAGTTGTCCACATAGCCCATTTGCGCCTGATAAAGAAAAGAACACCATTTTTATAATGACTTAATAAGGCATTGAAAGCAATGTTGTAAGCCTTTCGCAAACGAGCAGCAAAATTGTTTTTTGTCTTTCCGTCTTCTGTAATGTATGGTTTTAACATCCACGCGCATAAGGCCGGTGACAAAGTAAGAGCGTTTATTGCAGATAAACCTACTGCAACAGCCATAGTAATACCAAATTGTTTGTAAAACGTTCCCGAGGTACCACCCATAAAGGAAGTAGGAATAAAGACTGCCATAAAAATCATTGTGGAAATAATTATAGCAGAAGAAATGCCTCCCATTGCGTCCGTTGTGGCCTTATAGGATGAGCGATAACCTGCGTCAAAACGACTCTGTACAGCCTCCACAACAATAATAGCGTTGTCTACCACCGTACCAATAGCAAGCACAAGGGCAAACAAAGTTAATAAGTTGATAGAAAAACCCGCTATGACCATAAAAGCAAAGGTGGCTATAATAGAGACAAAGATAGAGATAGTAGGAATAAGGGTAGAACGTACGTCTTGCAAAAACAAATAGACTACAAGAACGACTAACAAAATAGCCAACAGCAAGGACTTAACAACCTCTTTGATGGAAGCATAAAGAAATCTATTGGTGTCGCTCATTGTTACAAATTCAAGTCCCTCGGGCAAGTCCTTACTCATTTCTTCTAAGGCTTTGTCTATTTCCTTTATAACAGCAGAAGCATTAGAACCCGCCGTTTGATAAATCATAGCAAGGGCAGTCGGTTTTCCATTTAGAGTAGAAGAGAAGTTATATGCCTCAGAACCTAATTCCACGTTGGCAACCTCTTTCAATCTAAGTACATCACCATTTGGCAAAGAGCGAACGACAAGATTCTCAAATTCTTCTGGTGTAGAAAGCCTTCCTTTGTATTTCATTGTGTATTGAAAAACATTATCATTGTTTTCTCCAAAAGCACCAGTTGCTGCCTCGATGTTTTGAGTAGCAAGGACGGAAGAAATATCCGAAGGAACCAACTTGTACTGAGCCATTTTATCGGGTTTCAACCAAATACGCATACTATAATTAGCACCAAAAAGCATAAATTTACCTACTCCGCTAATTCTCTTAATACGAGGCTCAACGTTTATCTTCATATAATTGTCAAGGAATTTTCCATCGTATTTGCCCTCTGGGTCATAAATAGCAAAAGTCTTTAACTCTGCATTTTGTTGTTTCTCTGTATTTACTCCCACTTGAACTACCTCGGCAGGCAATAAGGCTTGAGCCGTTGCTACTCTGTTTTGAACATTAACAGCCGCCATATCGGGATTTGTACCTTGTTTGAAATAAATAAGCAATTCGGCATCTCCGCTGTTTGAAGCCGATGAAGTGATGTAAGTCATACCTTCAACTCCATTTATTGCTTCTTCCAAAGGTACAACAACTGCTTTTTGCACCGTTTCTGCATTGGCTCCCGGATAATTGGTATAGACAGCAACCGTTGGAGGAGCAATGTCTGGATATTGTTCTATGGGTAAAGAAAATAAAGCCAAAACGCCCAAAAGTACCATTCCCACCGAAATAACAATAGATAGGATAGGGCGGTCAATAAAATATTTTAAATTCATAAAAAACTCTTGCTATTTTTATTATTTCTTAATCATTATAGGTGTTCCTTCCTTTAATGTAGCAACTCCTTCGCCAATCAAAAAATCACCTTCTTTCAAACCTTTGCGGACAATGTATGTTTTGCCGTCATTAAGTTTATCAACCTTTATTTCAGTAGATTTAGCCTTGCCATTTTCTACCTTATAAACAAATACCTTGTCCTGTATTTCGTAAGTAATCTCTTGCGGAATAACCAAAACATTGTCTTCTTTGTGAGGCAAAATAATATTGCCAACGCCTCCACTAAACAAAAGCCTATCCTTATTGTCAAACACGCAACGAATATTGGTTGTACCAGTTTGAGCATTGATTATTCCACTAATACTTTCCACTTTTCCTTTTGTTGCGTATATACTGCCGTCATTCAACTGCAATTCTATCGGTGGCATATTGCTTATTATCTTATCAGGTGAGCCGTATTGACGAATAAGATTACGTATTTGATTCTCAGTCATAGAGAAATAAACATACATTTTGCTTGTATTTGATATGGTTGTCAAAGGTTTGGCAATAGAAGGACTTACCAAAGCACCCGCTCTATAAGGCAAAGAGCCAACAACTCCGTCGGTTGGAGAATGTACTTCGGTGTAAGTCAAGTTATTTCTTGCATTAGTTTCTTGTGCTTTAGCCTGCTCCAAACTTGCCTTTGCTATTGCTAAATCATTCTTTGTTTTTGAAAGATCATATTCTGATATTACTTTTTTATCAAAAAGTATTTTTTTGCTATTGTATTCAAGTTGAGCCGTTTCTACTTGTGCTTTGGCAACTTCTACGTTGGCCGTTGCTTCTCTTAGAGAGGCTTTGTAAGGCACTTGGTCTATAATGAAAAGCGATTGTCCCTTGCTCACTTTCTGTCCCTCCTTAACTTTTAATTGAGTAATGGTTCCCGAAACCTGAGGGTATATTTCTACATCTTGACAACCTTCTATTGTTGCCGAATAAACCTCTTGAATATCAATACTTGAAGGTTTAAGTTCAATAATTCCATAAGCCTGATTTTCTTGTAAAGCCTCTTGCTTATTTGTACAGCCAAAAGCCAAAAACAAATAAGTAACACAAATCAATGTTCTCAATCTCATATACTACTATTTCTTTAAATTTTTTTTTCAAAAAATGCGGTTGCAAAATTACTACAACCTTGTTGCCTATTAACAAATATTTTTCTGACAAGTATGGTACTTTTTCGGACAATATTCTTTTTTGAAAAAAAACTGCTGTATTTCAAAAGGAAATATTTTGTATTTTACTTCCATATAAGTTACTAATTTTTCAAACTTATCAAAAAAACAAAAGCAAGGTAAAGTTTTGCTCTTTCTCTACCTTAAATAACTTTATTTAACCCCAAAAAAGTAACGGCTTTGCACCCATAGGGTGTTTTTTAGACGCAAAGCGTATATGTCTTTTAATAGCTCTGCTATATAGAACAGGCAATACCTGCACCCATAGGGTGTTTCATAAGAGCAAAGCCATTAAAAGAACACATACGCTTAAGCGTCTATGCTAACCTATAACAACCTATGCTAACTTATCATAACCTATCCAAAAAAAAGAGGTCAAAAAAAAATTTTTTCAGGAAATCGCGTAAATACCTATTTAAAAGCAAAAAATAAGGGTGCTACTACTGATTATCAACTACTTAACCTTTTTCGAAGGGTCAAAATTGGGCATTTTTCTTGAAAATCAGCGTTTTCGAGAGGTTTTTTGAAGAAAAATTTTTCGAAAACGGGATTTTACAAAAATGAATCTTCGTTTTATTTCGACGAATCTTC
>CAZVEO010000089.1:0-7771 GCA_964626385.1 uncultured Bacteroidaceae bacterium | reverse complement strand
TAAACGCACTTTTAACCAAGTTGGCAGGCTTCCCAAAAGCCCGCCAACTTTTTTTATTTTCCGATGCAGAAGTTAGAAAAGATGTTTTGCAATATATCCTCATTGCAAATCTCTCCAGTTATTTCTCCTAAATAATTTATTGCCATACGTATATTTTCGGCTATAAGGTCAGAAGAAAGTATATTTTCCACTCCTTCTATGGATAACACAATTTCATTTAAAGCCGACTGTATGGCAGAATAATGACGAGCATTGGTTAAAAATATTGTTTTGTTGAAATCTTGCAGGGGCGTTTTTTTTGATATTTCATTTAATAAAATATCTACACCCTTATTCTCCTTTGCTGAAATAATAATATTGTCCTCTGCCTCTAATTTAGAAATTTCTTCTTTTGAAAGTTGAATTTTATCAGCCTTATTTAGAACGGTTATAATTGTTTTTTTAGAAATATCTATTTCTGACAGCAATTCTTTTTTCTGTTCTTCTCTATCTTCTTTAGAATATTCCAAATCTAAAAGCAAAATAATAATCAAAGCCTTATCTATAGCCTTAAATGAGCGTTCTATACCTTTTTTTTCTATTATATTATTGCTTTGTCTTATTCCAGCAGTGTCTATAAAACGATATTCAACCTCATTGATTGTTACTCTTTCTTCAATAGTATCTCTTGTTGTTCCCTCTATATCGGAAACTATAGAACGGTCTTCTTTTAGTATTGTATTGAGCAATGTACTTTTTCCACTATTGGGTTTGCCAACTATTGCAATAGGTGTTCCGTTTTTAAAAGCATTGCCTTGTTCAAAAGAGGAAAGTAGGTTTTGCAGGTTTTGTTTGGTTAAATTTAATTCTTGTAATAATTGATTACGGTCTACAAAAATTTCATGCTCTTCTGAAAAATCTATTTCCAACTCTAATAAAGAGGCTATATGAAGAAATTTTTCTCTAAGAGAATGCAACATTTCGTTATAACCTCCTCTTAATTGATTGAGTGCTAAATTTAAAGAGAGCTTATTCCTTGAAGCAATAATATCAGCGATGGCTTCGGCTTGAGAAAGATTTATTTTGCCATTAAGAAAAGCCCTTTGAGAAAATTCACCTTTTTCTGCTAATCTTGCTCCATTTTTTAGCAACAAATTCAATATACTTTTGCAAATAAAAGGGCTTCCGTGATGGGTTATTTCTACAATATTTTCTCCCGTAAAAGAATGTGGAGCCTTATAAATACTTACAACGACCTCGTCTATTATATTTTTGTTGTCTAATATCTGACCAAAATAGGTGTTGCTCCCCTTTGCTTCCTTGAGATTAGAAATTCTTTTACCAGAAGGAGAGAAAATTTTGTCAACAATATTTATAGAATTTTCTCCGCTCAAACGAATTATTCCCAAAGCAGAACTTGTGCTATAGTTAGTTGCTGGTGCTACAATGGTGTCTTGAGTATTTAATAACATTTACCCTCCCTTATAAAAAAATTATATAACCTCTTTGATAAACGCTCTTCTTCTTATTGCTATTTTGCTATCATATTTTGTCCAAACCTTAGAGGCTTGATTGGTCTCCAATTGAGGATTGGCTATTGCTGTTTTGCAACCGAGTTTTATATAATTTTCGTTCATTTTAGCATAATAAATAGAATGAACTCCTTTATTTTGCCAGTCAGGTGCTACACCATTTAGATACAAATCTATATATTCATAGTTATTTAGAGCCTTAAGCAAATGATACCAGCCAAATGGGAATAGTCTTCCGTTGCTTTTTTGTAAAGCCTTTGAAAGTGTTGGCATACTTATACCAAAAGCGACAACCTCATCTTTCTCATCCACCACAATACAAATAAGTTTTTTATCAACAAAAGGTAAGTATTGTTTTATATAATATTGTATCATTTTGTCAGTTAAAGGCACATAGCCATAAAGGTCAGAAAAGGCCTTGTTTAAGGTTGAAAACATTTTGTAACCATAGCGTTTAGCAAGTTGCTTTTTGGACATCTCGGGTACTATGCTTAAATGATATTTTTCAGCAATAAGGTTATTTATTCTTGAAATTTTTTCGGGTATAGGTTGATTAGCTGGTATTTCATATTGAACCCAATCCACCTCTTTTTCAAAGCCTAAATTATCTAAATGCTTAGGATAATAAGAAGGGTTGTACAGAGCAGCCATAGGACAAAGCGTATCAAACCCCTCTACTATCATTCCCTCTTTGTCCATATCGGTAAAACCCATAGGTCCTACTATTTTTTCAAGTCCCTGAGATTTCGCAAAATCATTAAGTTTTTGAAACAAGGCTTGTGTTATTTCCTCATTATCATAGAAGTCTAACCATCCAAAACGCAAATGTTTTCTTTGCCAAACTTTATTGGCTTTGTGATTAATAATGGCACAGACTCTCCCTACAAGTTTATTTTGAGTGTCAAAAGCAAGAAAAATTCTAAAATCACACCACTCCAAAGCAGGGTTTTTCTTTATTGAAAATGTATTTTTTTCGTCCATATACAAAGGAGGAACAAACATTTTATCATTTTTAAACAAAGTATAAGGAAATTTCAAAAATTGTTTAAACAATGACTTATCATTGAATTTATTCTTAACCTTATCAAAATACACTTCCCTTATAGTAACGTTGCTCATTACTCTTTTCCTATTATGTTACTTAAATTTACGGAACGCAAAGTTACTAAAAAAAATAGAGTTTATATTAAAAGATTATAAAACAATCAATCAAAATTTACATTTTTATAAAAATATAATAAAATTGCTTTATTATTTCAAAATAAATTATACTTTTGCAAAATAACTATTATTTCTAATAATTAAAACAAAAAAGAAATGAAAACAAAGGTTATCTCTGTAAGTTTAGGTTTACTGTCAGTAGTATTGTTAGTAATATTTTTAAACTCTTGTAATGATAGAGAAGACATTACTATGAATGATTCCGTATCAAGTTTGAATTCTCAAAAAACTTCTAAGTCCGGTGATGGCACAATCATAGAGTTTCATTTTGGAATGAAGTCAAAAGGTCGCTGGTCCGATAACTATTGTGTAGATGGCGGTTTTTTATGTGTATTATTTTTGACACATGGCGAACCCCCTATAAAGATTCCTAAGGATTGGGTGTATTCTTATTATGAGAAATACGGTGAGTCCATATATGCATATTTGACATATTCAAAAAATTCTATTAATTGGAATGTTAGTTGTAAGTATGCAACAGAGGATGAGAAAAACGATTTTTTTAAAAGGATTGAAAAGGGCTATATTGATTTTACAGAAGAAGTTGAAATAGAAGAACCAGAGATGTTAAAATCTATGCAGGTAGATAATTCTGTAATAATACCTGTGGGTCAATATAAAATTTCATACTCTAAAGATATAGATGCTTATTCTTTCTCAACCCCTTACTATGAAACAACCAAATAGGATATTATAAATTTGCTTTCTTACAATAAGAGGTGTTGCTGTATTTATCAAGATATATAAGTGTAAAAATTTTATAATTTGTAAATATATTATTCTTATGAAAAAAGTTAGATTTTTGATGGCTATATCTTTGTGTTTGGTTATTGTTTTGTTTTTTGGGTGCATTTCTGTAAATTTTGGTTTTCCAGAAACAAAGAAAGATATAAAGATAGCGTCTCAGATGAAGGACTATATACCTTTGACAGCAAAACAATTAAAGAAAATGATACTTGAAGACACAACACACTATAAGTTTGTAATTTTTTATGGTACTAACTGCGGACCTTGTGTAAGGAATATGATAGAGGTATACCCAAAAATACTAAATAAGGTGGGTGATACAGAAGTTAAGTGGTACTATATAATGGAATCAACTGCAGGAATAAAGGGAAATGATAAATTATTGAAACGTGTTGGTCTGGAAAATATTACTAAATATTATTTACGAGATGATGACCAGCGTTTTAATAATAAAAATTTCAATAACTTAAACAACATTGCAAACTATATATTTAATACAAAGGTACAAGTTAACGATAATTGGGGAATACCTACGAGTTTTATTGTTAGTAAAGACAATGAATTAAAATTATCTTATTACATTTATAAAGGGAATCAAGTAAGAGTACATGCAACGGATATGTATTATATACTTAACAAGAACCTTGAGCAGATAGATTTTAATAAAATAGATACTGTATATTTAGATTATAAACCTTTGATTTATAATAATTAATTTTTTTTATAAATTCTTAGACTCTATTGAGTCGCAATTTTACTAAATAAGTGCAAAAAATTAGTTAAAGAGTCTGTTTTTTTAATAAGTAGGTATAGTTAACAGTATGATAGTTGTTTAAGCGTATTAGAGATATATTATCTTTAGGCTATGCCATTGTCTCTATATATCTTGTACTAACTCTTAATAATTTATAAAAAATACTCAAAACAAATTTTCTATATATAGTTAAAATCAAAAATAAAAGTATTACAAGTATTACAGTTGTTATTAGTGAGTTAACTTTTTTAAGGGTGCAAAATCTGGCATTTTCTTGATTTTCAGTGTTTTTGAGATATTTTTTTTGAAGAAAAAATTTTTAGACTTGTCGATTTAAAAAAAATGAATCTTTGTTTTTGTTGATTATTAAATAATCACAAAAATGAAAAGTGGAAATTTTGAGGTAGGGTTATTTTTCTCTTACAAAGTTACGAACATTTTTTGACCTGACCAAACGCGTGCACGTTTTTTATTTGTAACTTATTGATAATCAGTAAACCGATTTTTTATTTTTTTTGTGAGTTTTGTTAGGTTTGAATAGGTTATTATGAGTTATGATAGGTTAGCATAAGTTGAGATAAGGCAAAACTGTTACTTTTTTTAACGGCTCTGCAATTATAAAAAGCCTGAGGCTAAAGCTTTGTGTTATACTACCCTATAGAAACTCATAATAACCTATGCTAACCTATAAAAAATAAGGGCTTTGCCCTTATAAAACACCTTGTGGGTGCAGTCTCAGACTGTAATGTATGCCAAATTATTACAACCTATGCTAACCTATAAAAAATAAGGGCTTTGCCCTTATAAAACACCCTATGGGTGTGTTATCTTGTTAGTATTTCGCAATTAGCGGGTTGCTTTATATCGTCATTTATTATTATTTCACCGTAACCATCTGCAAGTATTTTTCCGCTTGAAGGATTTTTTACTGATGTTACTTTACCGTTTATTGTTGCTTGAATAGAAGAATACTCAAAAGCCAAATCTGCATCTTCACCAAAAGTACAATCTTCCAAAATTAAATTTTCGCAATAGCAAAGAGGTTGTGTTTGAGTAATTTTACACCTTACCAAACGAAGATTTTTTGAATACCATGCAAGATACTCACCATTGATTTCGCTGTCATAAACGGTAACGTTTTCGGTATTCCAAAAAGCATCTTTGGTATTCAAAATAGAATTGTGTATTTCTACATTCTTACAATACTGAAAAGAATAATTGCCATTTTGCCTGTAATTATTGATTTTTATATTTTCACAGTGCATAAAGATATAATCGGCTTTTTCTGTCTGTACGTTTTCTATTTCAATATCTTTGCAATGCCATAGGGTCTCAAGTGCATTTGGAAGTTTTACATTTTTTAGTTTCAAACGTTGCATTTCCCTAAACATTTTTGGAGCCTCTACAATACAATCTTCCATCTCTAAATCTGTGCTATACCAGAGTGCTGCCCTCGCTCCCTCTGTAAAAAAGCAATCTTTTACTTTGAAACCATACGTTTCCCAAAAAGGATATTTTCCTTCGAATCTACATTTTACTGCTTCTATGTTATGAGTTTCTTTTAAAGCACTTTCTCCAGCGTGTATGATAACGTTTTCCAAATACAAATCTTTGGTATGATACAAGGGTCTTTCACCTTCAAATTCTTTGTTTATAATCTTTTCCATATCAGTTTATAGTTTTTTTTGTTAAATCTTAATTCTCAAGAAAAACAAATTTTAAAGTCTTTTTACATATTTAAGAAAATAACGAAAAACAATAAAAAAATATTTTTTATTAATATAAAAAAAATGGACGCTCCTTTGCTTTGGAGTATCCATTAAATAAAATTTAATTAAAAACTTAAAAAATTTTAATATGTATTCTTTACTCTTCTTGATGCTGCATACATAATACGCAATGCTCCTGCTTTTCTCAATTCTTGTTTAACGTCAGTAACATCACCCATTCTTGTTTCCCTATCACATTTCAAAGTTGTAGTTATCAAAGGTTTGTCCGCCTCACTACGAGCGGCTCGCTCACTTTCAACAAAAGCAACAATATCACTTACTTCACTCAATTGGTCGTTCAACTGAATACGAGTACCTGTACCATATTTTGGGTCTATAGGCTCTCCTATGAAGATATTGCTTGCAAGAGATTTTTTCTCTAATTTTTGTATTTCTGAGGCTTGAGGTACAGTAATCTTTACCATCAAAGAACTCTCCCTCATTGTAGAGATAACCATAAAGAAGAACAAGAACATAAACACAATATCAGACATTGAACTCGTGTTCATTGCAGGTAATTCCCTGCCACTATCTTTCGTAAATCTTGCCATATTATTTTCCTCCTTTATTTTTTCTTATCACCTACATTCTTTGGTTCTGCCTCTGATATAGCAGCAGGAATTGCCTTATCTATAGCTTCCTTCTGCTCATTAGTACAGTCCATATAACTACGTGAGAATTTTTCCTTAGCCAAATCATTTCTCAATTCATTAACTGCTGCTACCAACTCATTTTGGACCTGAAGATACATCTTGTATGAAGTACCTCTATCGTTCTGTAAAGATATAACACCTTGAGAAACATCATAATCTCCTATCAAGTCTATACGTTGACGCTTCTTTTCTGGTAAATTGGCAGCGTTGGCAGGATTGGCAAGGAATTCCTTCGTCCTATCTTTCAGTGAGTTGATATCACCAGGCTCTCCATTCACAAGCAATTGGTCGTTCATATTTACAAGAACAACAAAAGTATTTCGCTTGTGAATATCTGGCGGTTTTACTGAAGGGTCTGATGGCGGTGGCAAACGTCTTTGTATACCCATATCCGTATTGATAGAAGAAGTCAATAGGAAAAAAGTCAATAACAAAAACGAAATATCCGACATTGACGAAGAATTTAACGCAGGTAACCCTTTTTTCTTTTTTCTTGCCATAATATCCTTATTATTTAAAACGTTTTGCTATTTCTGCAAAAATAACAGATGCTATAAGTCCGAAGAACAATATATAAACTGTATACAAACCAGCTCCTACTATTTTTGAAGAAGAATAATCAGCTCCTGATTTTTCAAACACCATTTGCGAAATATCTGTTCCAGAGGCTACAAAATAAGATATAATAAAGGCTACTATGGTTATGGCCAAAATTATCAAATATCTTGCCTTAACACTTATAGCATCTTTTATAAGAAAAACTATACCTATTATAGCGGAACAAAAAATCAACACCGCAGCAGTCCAATACGCAAAAGACCAGCACACATTGGCAAAACCAGTAGGTTCAAGCCCCATATCGTCAGTCTTAGTCAACGCATATCCAATGGTCGCCAATGAAGCCAAAACAGATATGACCATCGCAATGATTAAAACTATTCTTTTTTCTTTTTTCATTTATTTTTCCTCCTTGGTTTTTATTTAAGTAAATTATTTCACATATCTATATTATTTACAATATAGATGATTTAACATCAAATAAATTTACTTTCTATTCTTTACCAAGATGTCCATAAATGATATAGAAGCATCTTCCATTGTAGAAACCAAACTTTC
>CAZVEO010000088.1:0-7860 GCA_964626385.1 uncultured Bacteroidaceae bacterium | reverse complement strand
TGATTATCAATTAGTTACAAGGGTAAAAAATGGAAATTTTGAGGTAGGTATCTTTTTCTCTTACAAAGTTACGAACATTTTTTGACCTGACCAAACGCGTGCACACTTTTTATTTGTAACTCATTGATAATCAGTAAACCGATTTTCTCATTTTTGTCGTTAGTTTTGTTAGGTTTGAATAGGTTCTAATGAGTTATTTTAGGTTAGCACAGGCACAGCCTGCACCCACAGGGTGTTTTATATGGGCATAGCCGTTAAAAAAAGTAACGGCTCTGCTCATATGAAATAGCCTGTGGCTGTGTCTCAGCCCTTATAAAACACCTTGTTGGGGTAATTGTTAGGTTGTTTTTGTATATTAAAAAAATAAGTCGTACCTTTGCACTCACGGAAATAAAGAATTATTTTGGTAAAAATGAGTGTATTAAAGATAATAAATAAGAGCGACAATCCTTTGCCAAAGTACGAGACAGATATGTCGGCGGGTATGGACTTGAGAGCGTATATACCTGAAGCCATTGAACTAAAACCTTTGCAAAGAGTATTGGTACCTACTGGACTCTATATAGAGTTGGAAAAAGGTTATGAGGCACAGATAAGACCGAGAAGTGGCTTGGCTCTGAAAAATGGTATAACTGTTTTAAATTCTCCTGGGACAATAGACGCTGATTATAGGGGGGAAATAAAAATATTACTTGTAAACCTTTCTTCTGAGAGTTTTGTTATAAACTCAGGAGAAAGAGTGGCGCAAATGATTATTTCAAAGTATGATAAAGCCATAGTAGAGGAAGTGGAAAATCTTTCTGACACTTTAAGAGGAGAAGGAGGTTTTGGTCATACCGGGAATAAATAAAAAGACACCATATAAAAAATATAAAAATAGATGAAAGATTTTGTAGCAGAATTGAAATGGAGAAATATGATTCACTCCATAATGCCCGGAACAGAAGAAGAACTTAAAAAGGGTATGGCAACAGCCTATGTGGGTATAGACCCAACAGCAGATAGTTTGCACATAGGACACTTGGTTGGAATAATGATACTTACACATTTTCAAGCCTGCGGACACAGACCTTTGGTCGTTTTGGGCGGTGCAACGGGTATGATAGGCGACCCTTCTTTCAAAAGTCAAGAAAGAGTTTTGCTTACACCCGAAACCATTAGACACAACCAAGAGTGCATAAAAAAGCAGTTGGAAAAGTTTCTTTCCTTTGATGAGAAACAAGAAAACCACGCTCAAATTCTCAACAACTATGATTGGATGAAAAACTGGACTTTCATAGATTTCATTAGAGAAATAGGCAAGCACATAACTGTCAATTATATGATGGCTAAGGATAGCGTAAAAAAGAGAATAGAGACAGGTATTTCTTTTACTGAGTTTTCTTACCAACTTATGCAGGGCTATGATTATCTTTATTTATATCAAAAATATGGTTGTCGTTTGCAAATGGGAGGCTCTGACCAATGGGGTAATATAACCACAGGAGCAGAACTTATACGCAGGGTTTTGGACAAAGAAGCTTTTGCTATAACATGTCCTCTTATAACAAAGGCAGATGGCAAGAAATTTGGCAAAACAGAGAAAGGCAATATATGGTTGGATAGAGAAAAAACTTCTCCTTATGCTTTTTATCAGTTTTGGTTGAATCTATCAGACGAGGATGCAGCAAGATTTATTCGTATCTTCACTTTGAAAACAGAGGAGGAAATTTTGGAATTGGAGCGTTTGCACAACGAAGATGCATCTCAAAGAGTTTTGCAAAAGGCTTTGGCAAAAGATATAACCATAAAAGTGCATAGCGAGGAGGATTATAATGCAGCAATAGAAGCTTCGCAAATATTGTTTGGCAAGGGAACAACCGAAACGCTTAGAAAATTGGACGAACAAACTTTTTTGAGTGTCTTTGATGGAGTACCTCAATTCAAAGTAGCAAAAAACGAGTTGGAAAACAAAATAGGAATAATAGACCTATTGGCAGAAAAAACCAATGTTTTGAGTTCTAAGGGTGAGGTACGTAGAGCCTTAAAAGAAAACTCTCTTTCTATCAATAAGGAGAAAATAGACGAAAACTATATTGCCGATACCTCTTCTTTATTAAACGACAAATATATTCTTGTTCAGAAAGGAAAGAAGAACTATTTTATTATAGTAGTTGAATAATTTTTTATAAACTGTAATAATTTTGTTGTTCGTTAGCATAGGTTATAAAACGTTTTATGTTTATACTAACCTATGCTAACCTATGGAATACAAAAAACATAAATATCATTTGATAATAGATTTTTTTGTTAAATTTGCAAAAATTTTTATTTAGACAATATATGGTTTTATTAGATATAAAAGACCTGCACGTTAGTATAGGAGAAAAAGAAATATTGAGTGGGCTTAATCTTACGGTAAATAAAGGAGAAATACATGCTATTATGGGGCCAAATGGCAATGGCAAAAGTACTCTTGCTGCTGTTATTGCTGGCAATAGCAAATTTACTGTAACCAAAGGAGAAATTATTTACAAAGGAAAGGACTTGCTCTCTATGAGTGTGGAGCAAAGGGCCTGTGAGGGTATATTTTTAGGTTTTCAATATCCAGTGGAAATACCGGGTGTTAGTATTACCAATTTTATGAAAACTGCCATCAATGAGCAAAGAAAATACAAAGGTTTGGACCCTATAAGTGCAAAAGACTTTCTTTTGCTTATGAAAGAAAAGGAAAAATATGTTGAGTTGTCCTCTTCTTTGGCAGGCAGAAGTGTTAATGAGGGCTTTTCTGGAGGAGAAAAAAAGAAAAATGAAATCTTTCAGATGGCTATGTTGCAACCTACTTTAAGTATCTTGGACGAGACCGATTCGGGCTTGGATATAGATGCTCTTAGAATAGTGGCTTCGGGGGTAAATAAGGTGCACACCAAAGACGATGCTATAATAGTAATTACTCATTATCAAAGACTTTTGGACTATATTGTACCCGATGTGGTGGATGTGCTTTATGAGGGAAAGATAGTTAAAAGCGGAGATAAAAATCTTGCTAAACAACTTGAAGAAAAAGGCTATGATTGGATAAGACAAGAATTACAACAATAGAGTTTGGTTGCTTTTTATTTTGTTGGTAGATAAAAAATATATAATTTTGCAATTGCATATTTTATTATAAATTAAGTAAAAAACATGAGAAATGATTTTTCTTCCCATGATTGGGAAAGACGCGATGGTGAGAATTATCGCAACAAAAGAGAAAGGACTTCTCGCCCGAGAGTGCGTAGAGAGTCTACAGATGGCAATGATAGAGAACGTAGGTTTGAAAAGGTAGAAAGAAAATCCTCTTATCCAAAAAGAGAGAGACCTTATAGCAATAGAGAAGGAGGAAACAATAGAGGAGATAGGAAATCTTTTGGCAATAGAGATAGAAGACCTTCAGATAATAGAGAAAGAAAGCCTTATAACAGAGATGCTTCACAATATGAGGGACAGGAAAAAGTTTATCATTCTCGTCCTTTTTCTCAAAGAAATGGTGCGTATGGAGATTATTCTCAAAGACCTCAAAGACCAAGACTTTTGAAGGACGAAAACAAGAAACCTAAGAAAGAAAAGGGTCCTAATTTTACTCCACCAAATCCTGAGAATGTTGGAAAAACCCGTCTTAATAAATATATAGCCAACGCTGGTATATGCTCAAGAAGAGAAGCCGATGTATTGATTTCGACGGGTAATATTACTGTTAATGGCAATGTAATAACCGAAATGGGTTATAAGGTATTGCCGGGCGATGTGGTAAAATATAATGGTACAGAGTTAAAGAGTGAAAAGAAAGTTTATCTTTTACTAAACAAACCTAAGGGCTATATTACAACCTCTGACGACCCTTTGGCAAGAAAGACTGTTATGGAGTTGATAGACGGAGCTTGTTCTGAGAGAGTTTATCCCGTAGGACGTTTGGATAGAAATACCACAGGTTTGTTATTGTTTACTAATGACGGCGATTTGACCAAAAAACTTACGCATCCTTCTTTTGGCGCACAAAAAGTGTATAATGTAGAGTTGGACAACACCATAAGCAAAGCCGATATGTACACTTTATTGAAAGGAGTGGAATTGGAAGATGGTTTTGAAAAAGTGGACGCTATCAACTATACTAACAACGAACCAATAGACAAAAGAAAAGTAGGCGTTAGCATACATTCGGGTAAAAACAGAATCATCAGACGTTTGTTTGAAGCCTTAGGCTATGAGGTAGTAAAGTTGGATAGAGTTTATTTTGCGGGGTTGACAAAAAAGAATTTGTTAAGGGGACATTATCGTTTTCTTACAGATAAAGAAGTTGCTTTTCTAAAAATGAATAAATAATTTTTTTTCATAACAACACAAAAGAATATTTAATATTCTTTTGTTGTGTTAATTGTAATAGTTAATAATTTATTTTTTACAGTAAAGGAGGGTGTGAGCTTTCCTTTATTTGTTTTGTTGGTTTCTTTTTTTTCGTTGCTTATTTACAATAAAAAACAGTGTTTTAAAGTTATAATAAACGATGAAACGATTGTTTTTGGTCATAATGTTTTTTTCTATCATAGGAGTAGAAGCAAAGGCTCAGTCTTCTCCTCCTAATATGCCAGAATTTGATGAGAAAGTATTGCATTTTGGAGTAACTTTTGGCTACAATTCCTTGTATTCTAATATGGTAAAGAAAACCTCTCTGCCTTTGTATGATACCATTATGGGCTTTTCCTCTATGAGTGAGCCTGGTTTAGCCATAGGGGTCTCTGCCGACCTTAGATTGATGTCTTTTTTGCACCTTAGATTTATTCCAACCCTTATACTTAGCGAAAGAACTTTTACTTATGATATATTCAAAAACAATCAATATATAGAAAGAAAAAACTCTTTGGAGGTTATTTATTTGGAGGCACCTTTGGAGTTGAAAATACAGAGCAAACGTTATCATAATTTTCGTCCCTATCTTTTGGCAGGAGGTAAATTTGTCTATGATATGGGCTCAATAAAAAGAAAAAAACTAAAGCCCGAGGAATACCTTATGAAATTGGAAAACAAAGAATTGTTTTATACGCTCGGCGTGGGTTTTGATTTTTATTTGCCTATGTGTAAAATAGGCATAGAGTTAAAATCATCTTTTGGGCTTACTGATATACTTGACCATAGTTTTAATAACGCTTATACTGACTGCTTAGAAAAAATAAAATCACAAATTTTTTATATAAATCTAACATTTGAATAATATGAGAAAAGTTATACAAATCACGCTAACTCCCGAAAATTACAATAATAAAGAATTGTTAAAAAAAGAAATAGCCAAAGCAAGCGGTATAGATAGTCGTTGGCTTTCTTTTAAGATTGTGAAAGAGAGTTTGGATTGCAGAAAAATGCCTGTGTATAATCTTTCCATTGTATGTTCAAACAATAATGATTTACCCATAACAAAACCACAACCTTTTTTGGATGTTAAGAATTCTTCCGAGATACTTATCATAGGAGCAGGACCTTGTGGTCTGGCGGCTGCTCTTAGGTTGATACAAAAAGGCTTAAAACCTATAATAATAGAGAGAGGCAAACCAGTAGAGGAGAGAAAAAAAGATATAGCAAATATTTGTCGTAACAAAGAAATAAATGAGGAAAGCAATTTTTGTTTTGGAGAGGGTGGAGCAGGTACTTTTTCTGACGGCAAACTTTATACTCGCTCTACAAAAAAAGGTAATATAGATGAGGTTCTCTCGCTTTTGGTTCATTTTGGTGCAGATGAAAAAATACTTTATCAAAACCATGCTCACATAGGTACAGATAGATTGGCAACCATATTGAAAAACATTCGCAAAACAATAGAAGATTGTGGAGGAGAGTATTTCTTTGATACCAAAGTTGTGGACTTTATCATAAAGGACAATACTGTAATAGGAGTAAAAACCTCAGAAGGAGAGGAAATCTTTGCACAAAAAACCATACTCGCCACGGGACACTCTGCAAGAGATATTTATCAACTATTTTATGATAACAATTGGGAAATACATGCCAAACCCTTTGCAGTAGGAGTACGAGTAGAGCATCCTCAAGAACTTATCAATCAAATACAATATCATACCAATAAGCCCTCTGACCTTTTGCCTCCAGCCAATTATAGTCTTGCTTTTAAGGGAGAGAAGAGAGGAGTGTTTTCTTTCTGTATGTGTCCGGGAGGAATAGTTGTGCCGGCTATGGACAAGGCGGGCTTAATGTCTGTTAATGGAATGAGTAACTCTTTGCGTAGTGGAGAAAAAGGCAATGCTGCCATAGTGGTAAGTATAAATGAGGCTGATGCAGAGGAATTTGCTCATTTTGGAGCCTTGTCTTTGATGAAATTACAAGAACAATGGGAAAAACTTCTTTATATCAATAAGCAAATTGCTCCCGCTCAGAGAATAACGGATTTTATGGATAAAAAAACTTCTTCTACGCTTTGCTCTTCTTCTTATATGCCGGGTGTAATGAGTGTTAATCTAAGAGAAAAATTACCAAATATAATATCGGAAAATTTGGCTTTGGGCTTTGAGCATTTTAATAAAAAAATGAAAGGTTACATAACCGAAGAGGCTATGCTTATAGGATTGGAAAGTAGAACCTCCTCCCCTGTTAGAATATCCCGTAAAGCAGATTTGCAACACACACAATTAGAAAATCTTTACCCTTGCGGAGAAGGTGCTGGTTATGCAGGAGGAATAACCTCTTCTGCTATGGATGGCATAAATACAGCAGAGAAAATAGCAACCACATTAGGAGTCTGATTTATCATTGCTAACCTATTACAACTTCTCTTAACTTATGCTAACCTTAAATACCAACGGCTACTTATAGTATATTTTTTTATTATAGATTGGTATTGGCATAATTTTTGCTATTCTATGGTTTAGTTTGAATAATTATTAATTTAAATCACAAAAACAATGAATTCATTTTTAACATGTAAAACAATTCCTCATAGCAGAGCCTCTAAGTCTGCTCGTAGTATATGGGGGGGGGTAAATCGTTAACAATCAAACACTTAACCTCCTTAAAACATTTTAAAACCCTTCTTTTATTAACCTTTCTCTGTACATTTTCCTTTATTTCCCACGCACAATTTTACATAAATAATAACGGTTATAGATATACTTTAAATGGTGACGGTAATACTACGGTGACTTTCGCAGGTGCTGTGTCATCATCTACTTCCAATAGTGATGTTGTTATACCGAGTACTTTTGATTATAATGGTATTACTTACACTGTTACAAGAATATCTAACGCTGCACTTAAAGGAAATACAGATTTACAAACTATTCAAATACCTTCAACCGTAAAAACCATCGGCAGTGAAGCGTTTAGAGACTGCACAGCTTTAACAACAGTAACTCTTGAGACAGAAAATGATTTAGATTCAATATATCATAACGCTTTTCGTAATTGTACTAGCCTTCAATATATCCAAAATGCTTTAACTGTAAGATATATAGGCAAATGTGCTTTTCTTTCATGTTCAAGTATGAACCGTTTTTTTTACCCGGATAATTTAAAAAAGATAGAAGATTCTACTTTTGCTTATTGTTCAAATTTAACTATGGTTTCTACTGCTTTTTCATCAGAACTAGAAACTATTGGAACTATGGCTTTTTACCAATGTACTGGTTTATCAAGTATGGAAATTCCTTCTTCTGTAACGAGTATAGGAAATGGTGCTTTTCAAGGTTGTAGCAGTTTGCCTAGTATAACAATACCAAGTAATGTAACAACCATAGAAAACGAGACTTTTTCTGGTTGTACTGGTCTTACTAGTATAGAAATACCTAATTCTGTAACAAGTATAGGGGAAATGGCTTTCAGTGGTTGTAGTAGTCTTACTGA
>CAZVEO010000087.1:0-7914 GCA_964626385.1 uncultured Bacteroidaceae bacterium | reverse complement strand
AAAAAATTGTTTGATTCTAAAAAGTTTATATAATTTTGCAAAGTCAAATTGCTAATTTTGAAATTTAATATAAAAAAGTAAAAAAGGATACAATTAAAATGGTAGAACTTATCAACAAAGGAGTATATCTTCTTGACGGTGAAAAAGTCGTTGATTCAGCAAATCTTTCAGCTGATGAGGCTCGTGAAAATACAATTACCTATAACATACTTCGTTCTCACGATGTAGACCACAGCAAAGGTAAAAAAATGCGTATCAAGTTTGATGCTTTGATTTCGCACGATATTACTTATGTAGGTATTATTCAGACAGCAAGAGCAAGCGGTTTGGAAAAATTTCCTATTCCTTATGGAATGACCAATTGCCACAACTCTCTTTGTGCTGTTGGAGGTACAATTAACGAGGACGACCACGTTTTTGGTCTTTCTGCTGCAAAGAAGTATGGTGGTATTTTCGTTCCAACAAATTTGGCTGTTATTCACCAGTATGCGCGTGAGGCTATGGCTAAGTGTGGTAATATGATACTTGGTTCTGACTCTCACACTCGTTATGGTTCCCTTGGTAATATGGGTGTTGGCGAAGGTGGTGGAGAATTGGTTAAGCAATTGTTGGAAAACACTTGGGATATCAATGCTCCTGAGGTTGTGCTTGTTTGGTTGGAAGGTACTCCAAAGAAAGGTATAGGACCTCACGATGTGGCTATTTCTTTGGTAAAGGCTACTTTTGAAAACGGTTTTGTAAAGAACAAAGTTTTGGAATTTGCAGGTCCTGGAGTTAAAAATCTTCCTATAGATTTCCGTAACGGAATAGAGGTTATGACAACAGAGACAACTTGTTTGTCTTCTATATGGGTAACTGACGAAGAGGTACACAACTATTATAAGATGCACAATCGTCCTCAAGACTATAAAGAATTGCGTCCGGGTAAAGTTGCTTACTATGATAGTATGATAAAAATAGACCTATCAAAACAAGAAGCAATGATTGCCTTGCCTTATCACCCTTCTAATGCTTACACTATTCACGAATTGCAAGCAAATCCAGAGGCTATTCTTAGAGAAGTAGAAGAGGATTCAAGAAAGAGATTTGGCGATAAGATAGAAATAGACCTTGTTAGCAAAATCAAAGATGGTAAGGTTTGGGCTGACCAAGGTATTATAGCAGGTTGTGCCGGTGGTACATACGACAACTTGGCTGCCGCTGCCGCTATTCTAAAGGGTAAATCTACTGGCAATGGTTACTTTACTGCAAGTGCTTATCCGCAAAGTATTCCTGTTTATTTAGCTGCTACTCGTTCTCATATTGCAGAGGATTTGCTTGAGGCTGGTGTTACCATTAAACCTGCTTTCTGTGGTCCTTGCTTTGGTGCTGGTGATGTTCCTTCAAACAATGGTTTTTCTATTCGTCACACAACACGTAACTTCCCTAACCGTGAGGGTTCAAAACCTGGTCAAGGACAGATTTCTCTTGTTGCTTTGATGGATGCGAGAAGTATTGCTGCTACTGCTGCTAATGGAGGTATTATTACCGCTGCAACAGATATTGACTACAATGTAGATTATGAGGGATACAAATATGACCCTGCGGTTTATGAGAAAAGAGTTTATCAAGGTTTTGGCAAAGCCGATGCAAGTCAAGAACTTCGTTATGGACCAAACATAAAGGACTGGCCAAAAATGTACCCAATGCAAGACAATATGTTGGTAGAACTTGCAGCCGTTATACATGACCCTGTAACTACTACTGACGAATTGATACCATCGGGAGAAACTTCTTCTTATCGTTCTAACCCATTGAAACTTTCGGAGTTTGCTCTTTCAAGACGTGTGCCTGAGTATGTTGGTACATCCAAACGTATACAAAGCCAAGACCTTGAAAGAAGAGCAGGCAAAACTCCTCAACACGTTTTGGACGCTTTGAATAAAGTTGGTGCAAAGGCTGAGAATACTTCTTTCGGCTCTTGTGTATTTGCTAACAAACCAGGTGATGGTTCTGCAAGAGAGCAAGCTGCTTCTTGTCAAAAAGTACTTGGAGGCGATGCTAATATTTGTTACGAGTATGCAACCAAACGTTATCGCTCAAATTGTATCAACTGGGGTATAGTTCCTTTCACCATTGCAAAGGAAACCGCTTTTGATTATAACGTAGGTGATTTTGTTTATGTTGAAGGTATTAGAAAAGCAATACTTGAGGGCAAAGAGGAAATAGATGCTAAGGTAATAAGCAAGGACGGAGTTAAAGACATTCATCTTTATTTCCAAAACCTAACCAAAGATGAAAGAGATATTTTGGCTGATGGTTGCTTGATGAATTACTACGCTTCTCACAAGAAATAAAAAATTAAACTTTAAAATTAAATATTAAAATTCACACTTGGACTATACCTCATTTTAGAGGTATGGTCTTTTTTCTTATATATGTTTATTTTTTAGAAGGAAAAAGGTATGGAAATACCTACTCTTTCTTTGAATTGCAAAGAAGTGGAAAAATCTTTATCCATAGCTGTTTGCAAGTCAAAAAAAGTACTCAAATATTTGAAAATTTTAAAGGTTACAAAAATTTCTCCCGTAATATCAGTGTCCAAAAGAGGTTTTTCATAATCATAAAATAAGTCTAATTTACACAACACATTGATATGTTTAGTTATATCCCTTTTGTAAAACAATTTTATATACGACCCCAAAGAAAATTTCCATGCATCGTCTATTTCATCCGTATAACCAAAGGACTTGCCCCTTAAACGTTCATCGGCTACGTATATTGTTTTGCCCGTAAGTATGGAAAACAAGACAGAAAAATGTTGTTTTTTATATTCCAAACCCACAGATGAGGTGAGAGTTGCAGGAGATAGACCGGCAGAAATCAAAATAGTATCACTTTTAAAACCATTATCAAACTGTGTCTTTACATTGAGCAGACCTGAATAATTCCAATTACCCACCGCTTTATAACCATAGATTGAGTTTAATTCTACTTTGTCATCGCTTTTTATCCATCTATTTGACTTATCCCAAATTCCCTCGCCACTAACATCTTGTCTTGTCCTACCGTATGAAAGTTCCAAAGTGTTGTCCAACTTATGTTTTCCATTTACATAATTATAGTATCCTTTGAGAAAAGAGCCAAAAGTAAAATTGCTATAACCACCTGTTGACCAATTATCTATTTGTGTTTGTTCTAAGGAAATAATAATATCAGTTTTTTTTGACCAGTGTTTTGGAGTCTTGTTGGTTGTTGTATCTGTTTTTTGTGCAACAAGATTTAGAACAACAAGAATAGAAACTATATATAGTATAAAACTTTTTTTCATTGCTATGTGAAACAATACCTTAATTATTCTTTACTTTTCTCAATAATAATACTTCAAAAATTATACCTATTACTAATGCTAAGATTATAAGCAAAGTGAAATCAAATTGTTTATTGCTTTGTGTAAAATAAGTACTTACCATTTTTTTATTATCAAATACTTTAATGTTTTTTAATCCCGCTTGACTTGTGATTTTAGAAAGTTGAGTAGGAGTGTTGAATATTAGTTTTGATTCTTGTCTTGGATAGTTAAATGCCATACCAAGTGTTTTTTCTTTGTCTTTAATGTAATATATGCCTGCTTGTTTGATTTGATTATTGATGCTAAAGCCTATATTGTTGTTTTTTCTGAGCATTTGAGGAATAATGGAAATGGCGGAATTATCAGAATTAAGCGTTATTACCTCTGAGTTGACATCTTTTGCAAACAAAGAAATATCTACAAAAGAATTGTCGTTCATAAATAGAAAAGGTTTAATCAATTTTTCTGAATACAAAACCATATTCCAAAGCGTAGGGACGAAAATACTTTGACTGCAAAAATCGGAAAACTCCTCAGAAAAAGACACAGCAAACAAAAAACTTTTGCTTTGGTTTTCTGTATTTTCCAAAAGGAAAGCGTCTTTGTTTTCCAGTATGATTATATCCTGTTTTGCAACGCCTTGAGTGTTTGAGAACTTATAATATTTCTTTACCTTTGGCAAAGGCATATTTTCTGTTATAGAGGTGAAAACAGATTTGTAAAGAGGGTTTTTATCGTCTAATACATTTGCAGAAATATTTTTTTCTACCAAAGTTTCATATTGTGGTAAATGTAGTTGTTTTAAAGCCTCATTAAAAGAAGGTATATTCATTTTTGCAGGAGGAATAATTATTAAACTGCCACCATTTTGCCTAAAATTATTTATTTCTTGACAAAGCCCAGAAGAAATATTCTCTACCTCTGATAATACTATTGTATTGTATTGCCCAAATTGAGAAAAATCTATAGAGTTTTCCGTCATATTGTGCAGTTCCACCTCTTGACCATTGGCAAATAATCTATTGATATAAGCGTTTTCTTTGTTGTGGTTGATTGCAAGTACTTTTATCTTTTCATTGATATTCAAAGCAAAATAAAAATCATCATCGTAAGTCACAGGAGCATCCATTATATTGATTTTTCCTCTGAGCATTCCGCTTTCTTTGATAACAAAAGACATATCCACCATAGCAGAGGAATGTTCTGCTATAGAGATATTAGCCATACTTTGTTGCAAATCGTCTATATATAATTTTACAGGTATGTTTTCTGCTTTTTCATCGGAGGCATTAGTAACAGAAATTTTCATATTTACTTTTTGTCCTTTTTGGTAAATATTTCTGTCAAACATTATAGAATCTACATAAATATTATTGACGTTACTTACTTGAATAGGTACAAAAATATCCTGTATAGAGGTGTCTTGTTTTATATTGTTTAAATCTGTTTGAGATGTTTGAAAATCAGAAATTAAGAAAACTCTTTTACTCTTTTCATTCCTTAATTGTAAAAGATGGTGAGCCGTATTTATAAGGACGGAGTAAGGTTCGCAAGCAGAGGATATTTCCACTTCTTTGAGAAAATCCATAAAGTATTTTTTACTCATAAAATGTTTATGTTTGCCTTGCATATCCATGGTTAGCAAACAAAAAACATCATTATCTGAGTATTCTTTGAGAATTTCTTCTGTTTTAGACTTGGCTTGTTGCAAAACAGAACCTTTATCAGAAATGTTTTGCATAGAAAAACTATTGTCCAAAACTATTACTACGGCGTTTCCATTATCATTTTTTAGTTTATTGTTTTCGTTTTTTATATAGGGTTGGGCAAATAAAAGAGATAGCAAAATAATGATTAAACAACGTACCAACAATATCAAACGCTCATAAATTTTGTTTTGCTTTCTATTGGCTATGGTTAGATTTTTAAGCATAGCAACATTAGTAAAATGTACTTTCCTAAACCTATGAAAATTAAATAAATGTACGGCTATTGGAACAACAACCGCCAATGACAACAACAAAAAATAAGGGTATAAAAAAGCCATATTACTTACATTTTCTCCATATAGTAAAACAAAATTTTTATTTTTGCAAAGTTACAAAAATATTGCTTGATTTGTAGTAATGTTTGTAACAATTCAAATACAAAACAATAGCAACTTTTATAAGCAAAAAACTTAAATAGTCGACAGTATCTTACAATGGCTTGCATTTATCACAAAGCCCTCTAATAACAAAGGAAACAGAACGAATTGTAAAGCCTTGGGGTAAAGTTAGGTCTTTGGGCTTTAATTCTCTAAGACAAAAAGATTTATGACATTTTTCACAATAAAAGTGCATGTGAGCATCTGTGTTATCGCAATGCCCTTTTGCTTGACAAAGTTCATACATTTGCACTCCTCTGCCGTCCTCAAAAGTATCTACTACATCATTTTTTGCAAATAATTCCATAACTCTATATATGCTTGATTTATCCAAAGTAACAAGTTCTTGCTCCAACTCGGTCAAACTCATAGGACAGTTTTTTATCATCATAGTTCGCAAAAGCAATATTCTATTTGAGGTAGGTTTGATTCCCTTATCATTTAATTTTTTTAATAACTCTTCTTTCATAATTTCCTCTTTTTTACTTTGCAAATATACTACTTTTTGCTTTGACAAAGCAACTTTGCAACTTGGTTGCATCAAAATGATTGTAATTTTGCTTCATAAAAAAAAGAGAATAAAAAACATTATTAGAATGAAAAAGAAAATAATTAAAATTGTTGTGGCGACTTTGCTTTTAATAGGAGCGGTTGTGATAGAAAAAAAATTAAATTTGGAAGTTTGGCAATTGCTTCTTATTTATTTAATACCTTATATTATAGTTGGTTATGAGGTTATACTTGAAGCAATAGAAGAGGCAAGTAAAGGCAATCTCTTTAATGAAGATTTCCTAATGTGTATAGCCACAATAGGAGCTTTGTGTATAGGTTTTTTGCCTTCAATGGAGACAGAATTTGCAGAAGCAGTTTTTGTTATGTTATTCTTTCAGGTTGGAGAAGCTTTTGAGGATTATGCAAGCGACAATTCTCGCAAGAGTATTGCCTCCTTAATGAACATTCGTCCCGAGACGGCTAACCTTTGGGAAAACGGAGAAATAAGAATTGTAAAGCCAGAACATGTTGAAGTAAACTCCATAATAATAGTTAAACCCGGTGAAAAAGTTCCTTTGGACGGAGTAATTGTAGAGGGTACGTCTGCCTTAGATACAGTGGCTCTAACGGGGGAGTCTGAGCCAAAGGAGGTAAGTATAGAGGATGAAATAATTTCGGGTTGTATAAACATTAGTGGAGTTCTAAAAGTAAGAGTAACAAAGAAATATGAGGATTCTACCGTAGCAAAAATTATAAACTTGGTGGAAAATTCTTCGCAAAACAAAGCTAAAAGCGAAACATTTATAAGACGTTTTGCTAAGGTCTATACTCCTATAGTCGTTTTGTGTGCAGTTACTTTGGCTTTTATTCCTCCTTTGTTTTATGATAGTTTTGCCCTAAGTTTTCCTATTTGGCTCAATAGAGCGTTAACTTTTCTTGTTGTTTCTTGTCCTTGTGCTTTGGTTATTTCAGTACCTTTAACATTTTTTGGAGGAATAGGGGGTGCTTCAAAAAAAGGTATTCTAATCAAAGGTGGTGCATATATGGATACTTTGTCCAAAGTTAGCACAATGGTTTTTGATAAAACGGGTACTTTAACCAAAGGTCAATTTGAGGTAACGGCAGTACATCCGGATAAAATAACAGAAAATCAACTTTTGCATTTGGTCGCCCATGCCGAAAGATTTTCCTCTCATCCTATTGCCATATCACTCAAAAACGCTTACCCAAATGAACACGATAATTGCGAGGTTAGAATAGAAAAAGAAATTGCAGGACAAGGTATTATAGCACAAATAAACGATAAAAATGTAGCAGTGGGTAATTCAAAACTAATGGAAACTTTGGATATTAAGTGGAAAGATTGTCATAAAGTTGGTACCATCGTCCATGTAGCTATAAATAATGGGTACGCTGGGCATATTGTTATCTCCGATAAAATAAAATCAGATTCAAAAACTGCTATGCAACAATTAAAAGGCTTGGGCATTAAAAAGTTAATTATGCTAACAGGCGATAAAAAAGAGGTGGCACAATCTGTAAGTGAGGAATTGAATTTGGATGAATTTCATTATGGTTTGCTTCCTCAAGATAAGGTTGCAAAGGTTAAGGAAATAGTATCTGAAAATAGAAAATTAACTGATAATAACAAAGTTGCTTTTGTTGGTGATGGTATTAATGATGCTCCGGTATTGGCTTTATCTGATGTTGGTATTGCTATGGGTGGTTTAGGCACAGATGCTGCTATTGAGGCTGCGGATATTGTACTTATGGATGACAAACCTTCAAAAATTACTACTGCTATTAAGATAGCACGCAAAACACTCCATATTGCTTCACAAAATGTTGTTTTTGCTATTTTTGTAAAAGTTTTAGTTTTGATTTTAGCCTCATTTGGTATAGCAACAATGTGGATGGCTGTTTTTGCCGATGTTGGTGTTATGAT
>CAZVEO010000086.1:0-7987 GCA_964626385.1 uncultured Bacteroidaceae bacterium | reverse complement strand
TAATATGAGAAAACTTTTTTGAGAAAAAAAAGTTTTCGAACTTGATAATGGAATAATTTACTACTAATGAGATTTATAATTATTATAAGCTGTATTTTAGGCCGGTTTTAAATTCAAAGGTATGGCTTTCTACGTTTTTGTAGTAGGAATATTCTGTTAGACGTAAATAATACGAAAGAGAAATAATAAAGTCTAAATTTTCTCTAAGTCTCATTTCTATATTTGGACTAACTACTAAAAGACGAGCGTTGCTTTTATTCCCTTGTACATTTAAATAAAGCGGGTCTTTTGATTCTATATTTTTAATTTTTTCTATACCCTTCCATGTCCATAAATTATAATAATCAGCGAAAAGCAAAAAACGACCATATTGAGCAAACTCCACATTGGTTTTTAAATGTACAGCAAAACCGCTTGCCAAATTGTAATCTCTGTCTATATTGTTAAAATAATCGCTTATACTACCACCCAATAAAACCCCGTTGGCATAAAGTTGTCCGCTAAGCATACTAAGGTTGCCTAGATTTTTTAAAGAGTATAGAAGTCCAACACCCAAAGAAGCTGCTTCTGATATACGATAGGGAACTTGGGTAAGTCCGTCTATAACTGGTTCGGAATCATAATAATTAAAATGTTGGAAAAAGCCTACCTGTGATTTGACAGAAGTGGAGGTATTAAGGTCTAAACCATATAACCTTCCTATAAAATGGGCTTCGGATATAAGCGGTTGATTTTTTGAAAGAGAAAGATTGATTTGTGCTGAAAAATAGTCGTAAGGCTTGTTGTTATCGGTATTATAAACATCACCATAATCTATTTGTGCTACAAGAAAAGGGTTGCTTTCTCCCCTTATCAAAGAACCTTTATCGGCAAGGTAACGCCAACCTCCACTAAAAGAAAAATCCACAGGTAAAGCAGAATAATCGTGGTATTTGTAATTGGTATGTTTAAAGGCTTGCCCGCTAATAATTCTATTTAAGCCCTTAATTGGACAAATACCAGTGGCTAAGAACTCTCTGAAAAATCTTTCCCAACCATAGGTTGATTCGTCAATAACAAGATTAGAAAGTCTGTGAGTTATTTCTCCCATTGCTATCCCCCCTAAGGTAGTGGCAAAAATATCGTTTATGCTTGGTGGTTCTATTTCGCCTGCCATCTCCCACATAAAAGAACCAAACAAACTAAAAGGAGCAGATTGCCAAAAATTTAAGCCATTACTTCTTGCCGCATTGAAGTATAAACCACCGTGATAAGGGTGAAAAAACAGATTGGTAGAAAACTTATCATAATCCCAAACAAAACCATTTTTGAAATTGTGTTTAATACTATGAAAACTTATTTCAGCAAACTCGGCATTAAGCACAAATCTATCAAAACCGTTTACAAAAGCATTTATTCCCACAACCTCAATGGAGGAAAGAAAAATACTACGTGATAAAGATGTGGGAGGTAATTCTTTTTTTAGTATGGTATTATCTTGAAAATAAAGTGTATCTAAGGTAACTACATTGCAAGAAGAAAATATTGCAAACAGCAATAGCAGTATAAAGATTGAAAATTTTTTCATAATTACATAGAGTTTTTGTTTAAAACAGAACCAAACCTACCTTAATAAGAAAGGATTTTCTATAATTTTTGTTGTGCTGATAATAGCGGTCTATACCGTAACCTATTCCAGTAAAAAAGCCCAAACGCTCAAAACATTGGTATTCCAAACTAATATTGGCATTAAGCGAATATAGTCGCTCGGGAGTTTCCAAATCATTTTGTTGGAATGTTTCTATATGAGAAAAGCCAAAATCTCCATATATAGCCCATTTTTCATTGAAAATGTTTTTCCAATAGCCGAGACGATAAAAAAAAGAACCTGAAAACTCCTCGTCCAATCCCATATAATGAGTGCCAAAACCGAGAATATTATAGGTATTATTGTTTTTGAAACGTGCAGCAAGATTTATTTTTGAAGCGTTGCCACCAAAAAACATCATTTGAATACGAGTTAAAGGTGAAAGATTGACGAGACCTATTTTTTTTGCCGTATTGTTGCGAGAATAATTAAAAACCCCTATCTGTACTCCTTTTTGCTGTTCTATGGAAATATTAATTAGTCCTATTTGCAAACCGTTGAGAGTATCCGCATAGTTGAAAGGAGAAAACTGAAATCCCTTCATATTATTGATTGCTATATTGGTAATACCTGATAGTTGCATTCCCTTTTCCACACCATTAGAAATATTTTCTATACCGCAGAGTTGTAAGCCTTTTAAAGCACTTCCGTTCATATTGTTAAAGGAAGATATCTGTACTCCTTTGGTTTGTTTTGCTATGTTGAGAATGGTGGAAAGTTGAAGCCCTGTCATTTGACCTCCTACGACATTGATAATAGAAGCGTATTGCAATCCACTCATATTATTTCTTGTAAAGGCACCAGCACTGCCCCAATTTACACCCTTGCTGTTTTGTCTAATCCAAGAAGAAACAAGATTAAATTGTATGCCGTTTAGATTGTTTAAATCACCTACAAGCCCAACATTTATATTTGCTTTTCTTTGCTTATCCATATTGCCTAAAGCAAGATTGTAATGTTTTGTAGAAACTAAAGAAGTATCATTTTGACAATAAGTCATCGTACTTTTGACAAATAATACAAAGACAAGAAAATAGAACAAATATTTAATTTTATACATCATAAAAAGAATACAGAGTTAGTGCTATGATTACAATTTTTCTTTGAGAAATTGAGATGTAGGAGTATCTTTTTCAAGCATCTGTCTTGGTGTGCCTTCAAAAATTATTTTACCTCCGTGTTTTCCCCCACCTGGTCCCATTTCTATAAGCCAATCTGCTGTTTTGATTATATCCAAATGATGCTCTATTATGATAACCGAATGGCCTTTTTCTATCAAAGCATCAAAACAAGAATTAAGTTTTTGAATATCATCAAAGTGCAATCCTGTTGTTGGTTCATCAAAAACAAATAGTGTTGGTTGCAGATTCTTTTCCCCTTGCAAATAGGTTGCCAATTTTATTCTTTGTGCTTCGCCTCCTGATAGAGTACTAAGAGATTGTCCCAAAGAAAGATAACCTAAACCAACACTTTGTAAAACTCTTATGGTGTAGGCAATCTTCTTTACATTGTTATCTTCTTCATCATTAAAAAACTCACAAGCCTCATCCACCGTCATACTAAGAACATCTGCAATATTCTTGTCCTTATATTTGATTTCTAAAGCCTCTTCTTTATAACGTTTGCCATGACAGGCCTCACATTCCAAAGTAACGTCTGCCATAAACTGCATTTTAACCTCTATACTACCATCTCCTTTGCAAACCTCACATCTACCTCCACCTTCTACATTAAAAGAAAAATAACCCATACGTGCTTTACGAAGTTTGGCTAAAGGTTGAGAAGCAAATAATGCTCGTATATGATCAAAGACTCCCGTATACAAAGCAGGGTTGCTACGAGAAGAGCGTCCTATAGAATTTTGGTCTACGACTTGAATATCTTTTATAAGGGAAAGCGAACCATGAACTGGTAAGCAATTAGGTATTTCTTCGCAAGGTATATCCAAATATTGTCTTATTGCATTTACTAAAACTTTATTTATCAAAGTACTTTTGCCACTTCCACTTACTCCACAAACTACCACTTTAACATTTAATGGAATTCTTAGGCTTATGCCATTAATATTGTTTTTGCAAATATTGTCTATTTGTATGTACTCCTTACTCTTTCTATCAAATTCAGGCAGGGCAATACTTTTCTGTCCGCTCAAATATTGGAGGGTAAGAGATTTTGAAGGTTGCTGATAGGCTGTCTCAAATTTTGTTAAATCTTTTGTTTGACACATTTTTTTAAGTTGGTCTAAAGAGCAAGAAAGACAAACTTCACCACCAAAAACACCGGCACGAGGTCCTATATCTACAATATAATCAGCATTTCTAATTACGTCCTCATCATGCTCTACAACTATTACCGTATTTCCTTCATCTCTTAACCCTTTGAGAACACCTATAAGATTATTGGTGTCAATGGTATGAAGTCCTATTGTTGGTTCATCTAAGATGTACATTGAACCAACCAAAGGAGAACCGATACTTGTGGCAAGAACTATTCTTTGTGCCTCACCACCGGAAAGAGTATTAGCTTGACGCGAAAGAGTAATATAGCCTAAACCTACTTGTAATAAATAAGTTAATCTAGTATTTATCTCTTTGAGAAGTCTTTCGGAGGCTTGAGTATCAAACTTGTCAAGCGACAAATTATTAAAGAATTCTGCAACCTCCTCTATAGGCATATTCAAAATATCTATAAATGATTTTCCATTTATTTTGACGTAAGCGACATCCTTTCTTAATCTTGTACCATTACACTCGGGACAAATAGTCCTACCTCTATATTTGGACAAAAGCACACGATATTGTATCTTGTAAGACTCGCTCCTTACTATTTCAAAAAATTGATTTATACCTATTATCTCTCTCTTCTCATCTCCATTCCATAATAAATCCCTTTGCTTGTCCGAAAGTTCTTGGTAAGGCTTGTGTATGGGAAAGATTGTATTTGCTTTGCTTATAAAATCTTTTTTATAGTTGGACATTACAGCACCTTTCCAACAATTGACTACATCATCATAAACAGAAAGATAAGGTTTGGTAATAACGAGTTCGTCGCTAATACCTTCTATGTAGCCCAAACCATTGCAAACAGGACAGGCTCCATATCTATTATTAAAAGAAAAGAAATTCTCGGAAGGTTTAACAAATTCCATCCCATCTATTTCAAAGCGATTAGAGAATTTTTCTTGTTTTTTATCCTCTTCGGAATAAATAATACAAGTACCATCTGATTCACTAAAAGCAGTATGAATACTTTCTGCAAGTCTTATTTTCAAACTTTCTTCTCCTCTTATTGCCAACCTATCTATGAGTAAAAGTGCTTTATTATATTTTTTTGCTATTATAGATTTTGATAAAAGGTCTTCTATTTGAAAAATTTCTCCTTCCAAAAATAAACGAGTATACCCCATTTGCAACAAAGTATTTAAGTTTTGTTGCATATTTTCTGAGTCAAAATTTAAAGGACAAAGAATATATACCCTCTTGTCTTTGTAATCAGAAAGCAATACGTCAGTAACACTTGAAACAGAATCTCGTTTTACCTCTTTGCCAGAAATAGGAGAGTATGTCTTGCCTATTTTTGCATAAAGCATTTTGAGATATTCATAAATTTCTGTCATAGTTCCAACAGTGGAACGTGGATTGCGATTGATAGTCCTTTGTTGAACAGCTATAGCAGGAGGGAGATTTTCTATTTTATCTACGAGTGGTTTTGGCATACGTCCAATAAATTGACGTGCGTATGATGAAAGACTCTCTATATATCGTCTTTGTCCTTCTGCAAAAAGAGTTTCAAAAGCCAAAGAAGATTTTCCACTTCCGCTAACGCCAGTGATAACAATAAGTGAATTTTGAGGTAGGCTTACATCTATGTTTTTTAAATTATTTACTCTAATACCTCTTGCTATAATTTGCTCTAATCTTTTCATTGTATTGCAAAATTAGTAGTTTTTTTTTAGATAGTATAATTTTAGTATAAGGAATTAAAAATATACAATCTGAGTCTGTGTTTATAAGGATAAAATTGATATTTTACTTGCACATAATAAATAAAAACAGCATAAATCTTAAATTATGACTTATGCTGTTTTTGTATTAAATGTATATATAAACTTTATTTCCTTTGTGCCAAAAGTAATTCCATCATCTTTATGGCAGAGTCTGAAACAACTGTTCCTGGTCCAAACACAGCGGCAACACCGGCATCATATAAGAATTGATAATCTTGTGGTGGAATAACACCGCCTGCTGTTACTATTATATCCTCTCTACCAAGTTTTTTCAATTCTTCTATAACCTGAGGAATAAGAGTTTTGTGTCCCGCAGCCAAAGAAGAAACTCCAAGTATATGAACATCATTCTCAACCGCTTGTTTTGCAGCTTCAGCAGGAGTTTGGAACAATGGCCCCATATCCACATCAAAGCCAATATCTGCATAGCCTGTGGCTACTACTTTAGCACCTCTATCGTGACCATCTTGTCCCATTTTAGCAATCATTACTCTTGGTCTTCTACCTTCAAGTTTCTCAAATTCTTTAACCAATTCTTTTGCTTTTTTAAATTTAGCACTATCTTTTGTTGCTTGACTATACACGCCTGAAATCAAATTTATTTTTGCCTTATATCTACCAAAATATTTTTCACATGCATCAGAAATTTCTCCTAAAGAAGCACGCTTTCTTGCGCAATCAATAGACATTTCTAATAAGTTACCCTCACCTGTCTCAGCCACTTTGGATAACTTACGTAAAGCCTCTTGTACATCCTCTTCGTTACGCTCTGCTCTAAGTTTTTGCAAACGTTTTATCTGTGCTTCTCTTACTGCGGTATTGTCTATTTCCAATGTATCTATAGGAGCCTCGTGTTTAAGTCTATACTTATTTACTCCAAGTATAGTATCTATACCTGCATCTATTCTTGCTTGCTTTCTTGCAGAGGACTCTTCTATACGCATTTTGGGAATACCGCTTTCTATAGCTGAAGCCATACCTCCAAGTTTTTCCACTTCTTGTATGTGAGCCCAAGCCTTGTGAGCAATTTCGTGCGTAAGATTCTCTACATAATAACTACCTGCCCAAGGGTCAAGACTACGGCAAATATTAGTTTCCTCTTGCAAATAGATTTGAGTATTTCTTGCTATACGAGCAGAAAAATCTGTTGGCAAAGCAATAGCCTCATCCAAAGCATTGGTATGCAAAGATTGTGTATGTCCTAAAGCGGCGCCCATTGCTTCTATACAAGTACGGGCAACATTGTTAAAAGGGTCTTGCTCTGTCAATGACCAACCAGATGTCTGAGAGTGGGTTCTAAGAGCCAAAGATTTAGGATTTTGAGGGTTAAATTGATTAACTATTTTTGCCCATAGCATACGAGCAGCACGCATTTTGGCAATTTCCATAAAATGATTCATACCCACAGCCCAGAAAAAAGACAAACGAGGAGCAAATTGGTCTACAGACATTCCTGCATTTATACCTGCTCTCAAATATTCTAAACCATCAGCAAGAGTATAAGCCATTTCTATATCTGCCGTTGCACCGGCTTCTTGCATATGATAACCAGAGATAGAAATGGAGTTAAATTTAGGCATATTCTTAGAAGTATATTCAAAAATATCGGCAATAATTTTCATAGAAGGTTTAGGCGGGTAAATATAAGTATTTCTCACCATAAACTCTTTAAGAATATCATTTTGAATAGTACCTGCAAGTTGGTCTTGTTTAACACCTTGTTCTTCTGCTGCTATGATATAAAAAGCCAAAACAGGCAATACTGCTCCGTTCATTGTCATAGAAACAGACATTTTCCCCAAATCTATTTGGTTAAACAATATTTTCATATCCAAAATACTATCTACGGCAACTCCAGCCTTACCCACGTCACCCACTACTCTTGGGTGGTCAGAGTCATAGCCTCTATGAGTAGGAAGGTCAAAAGCCACGGAAAGTCCCTTTTGTCCTGCTGCTATATTTCGACGATAGAAAGCATTACTTTCCTCTGCTGTTGAAAAACCTGCATATTGTCTTATTGTCCAAGGACGCATAACATACATTGTACTATAAGGTCCCCTAAGATAAGGAACGACTCCTGCAGCGTAATTCAAATGCTCCATACCTTCCAAATCCTCTACAGCATAAACTGGTTTGACGGGTATTTGCTCGGGAGTCATCCAATTTTTTTCATTGTGAATTTCTTTTTCCCATGTTCTAAAATTCTCATGGTTACTCACTTTTTTGAAATCCACATTACTAAAATTTGGTCTCATATTATTAAATGTGTTTATCTTTACTCTTTCTATTTTTATTCTGCAAAGATAAATAAAATTTTATACTTGACTATTTTTATTTATTTTTTTGTAATGTGT
>CAZVEO010000085.1:0-8848 GCA_964626385.1 uncultured Bacteroidaceae bacterium | reverse complement strand
ACGCGTGCACACTTTTTATTTGTAACTTATTGATAATCAGTAAACCGATTTTTTTGTTTTTCTTTTTGTTATTTTTTTTCGTTTTTTTATGGGTTACAGGCTCAGCCTACTTTATAAGGGCAGAGCCATTAAAATAAGCCTGAGGCTAAAGTTTTGCGTCTTATAAGACAGGCTATGCCTGCACCCATAGGGTGTTTTATAAGACGCATAAGCGTATGATAAACTTTTTCTAACGGCTATGCCCTTATAAAACAGGCGGTGCCTGCAGGTTGTGGGTGTAATATTTATAGTAGTGAGTTAATGCTAATTAAAAAAAATATCTTAATTTTGCATTCCTAATTGTTTAATACGTGGACTAAATTTTTGGAAAATGTCAATAAACAGTAAAACACAAGATTTAAAAAAGAGGATGCGTGCTGCTTTGCAGGGTGGTGGCGAGAAAGCTATAGAGAAGCAAAAAGCCACGGGCAAAATGACTGCAAGGGAAAGAATACTTTCTCTTTTGGATGAGGATTCTTTCCATGAGTACGACCTTTTTGTTCAACATTCGGGGAAAGATTTTGATATGGATAAAAAGATACTTCCCGGTGATGGTGTGGTTACAGGTACGGGTACTATAAGCGGTTATCCTGTCTGTATTTATGCACAAGATTTTACCGTAGCTGGAGGTTCTTTGGGCTATATGCATGCACAGAAGATTTGCAAGATAATGGACCATGCTATGAAATTAAAGACACCTATAATAGGTATCAATGACTCAGGCGGTGCCAGAATACAAGAAGGTGTAAACGCTTTGGCCGGTTATGGAGATATTTTTTATAGGAATACGATGGCTTCGGGTGTTATTCCTCAAATATCTGTTATTTTAGGACCTTGTGCAGGAGGAGCCGTATATTCTCCGGCGTTGACGGACTTTGTTTTTGTGGTAGATAAGATTAGTAATATGTTTATCACAGGACCAGATGTAATAAAAACAGTGCTTGGTGAGGAAATATCAAAAGAAGACCTTGGAGGTGCAAGAGTTCATGCCGAGATTTCGGGTAATGCTCATTTTTTTGCAGAAAGCGAGCAAGAATGTTTTGAACAGATAAAAAACCTATTCACCTATATTCCTTGGAATAATGGGAAGAAAGCAGAGCCGTTTGCTACTCGCAAACCGGACGCAAAGAATTATAAGATAAATTCTATTTTCCCATCTGACCCTGCCCAACCATACGATGTAAGACATATTATCAAGGCAATGGCTGATGGTTCTGACTTTTTGGAAGTACAAGAGTTGTTTGCTCCAAACATAGTTATAGGCTTTGCTCGTATGAATGGAGAAACAGTGGGCTTTGTAGCCAACCAACCATGTGCTATGGCAGGAGTTTTGGATTGCAATGCTTCGGATAAGGCAGCAAGATTTATTCGTTTTTGTGATGCTTTCAATATTCCTTTGGTTACTTTGGAAGATATGCCGGGTTATTTACCGGGTATTGACCAAGAGCATGCTGGAGTTATAAGGCACGGAGCCAAAATTCTTTACGCTTTCTCTGAGGCAACAGTACCAAAAATCACTGTTATTCTTCGCAAAGCATACGGAGGAGGTTATATAGCAATGTGTTCTTCTCACTTAAAAGCCGATTTTGTTTTTGCTTGGCCTACGGCTGAGATAGCGGTTATGGGACCTGAAGGTGCAGCAAATATTGTATTTCGTAAGGAAATAAAAGAATCAGAAGAACCTGCGAAAACACGTAAAGAAAAAATTGATGAGTATCGTAAAAAGTTTGCCAACCCATACGTTGCGGCTTCATACGGATACGTTGATGCGGTTATTCAACCAAATGAGACTCGTCAATATGTGCTTCACGCTTTAGAGGTTTCCAAAGCAAAACAGGTAGAAAACCCTAAAAAGAAACACGGTTTGCCACCATTCTAAAAACGTGGTTTAAATATTTTATGAATTATTTTTAATAATTAGTTTAAAATAATTATTAAGAAATTAAAAAATAGAGAAGATAATGGCAGAAAACGAAAGAAAACATTACAGGCAATTGTATGTTGAGGTAGCATCAGGAGAAATTTTTGCCTTTATACCTGGCACCATAATAGACATTCTTGTCAAAAAAGGGGAAAAGGTAAAAAAAGGACAACCTCTTTGCATTCTACACGCTATGAAAATGGACAACAAAATATGCTCCGATATAGATGGCGTAGTAGCAAAAATCAACATAGAAGCAAATCAAAATGTAACAAAAAACGATGTTTTGATTAAAATAGATAAGTAATAAAATACGGATTTTAAATTTTTTTTCATTTTTTAAAAAATAGTGTTGCCCTCAAAAAGACAGCACTATTTTTTTTTCTTATTTATCACAACGCTCCAAAGTAAAGAACTGATATTCAATATTGCTTTCTTTATCTTTTTTTCTTTCACTCTGATAAATAGTTTTCCATTCCTTATCATTTATTTCTGGGAAAAAAGTATCTGCATCTTTATAGGACATATAGACTTTGGTCAAATAGATTTTGTTGGTCAAGGGCAAAAACTCTTTGTATATGCTTCCTCCTCCTATAATGAAAACTTCGTTATCAAAATCTTTTATGTTTTTTGCCTCTTCTATGGAATGCAAAATACTAACCTCATCATTAAGAAAAGAAAAATTCTTATTTTGGGTTATTATTATATTGTATCTTTTGGGCAAAGGTCTTATTTGCAAACTGTCCCATGTTTTTCTTCCCATAAGCACAGGATGATTTTTTGTAGTGTTCTTAAAATGTAGCATATCCTCTCTAATATGCCACAACAAATCACCCTCCTTACCTATTGCATTATTTTCTCCTACTGCGACTATTATAGAAAATTTATTCATTGTTTCTTAGTTCAAAATTCTGTCCCAATCTTTGTAAATAACATCGTAGCCTTGTTTTCTTATCATTTCCTCCATTACTTTTGGCGAGCGGTCATCATTGATGTGAAATTGCTCCAAGTCTTCGTTTGGATGGGCATAACCTCCGGGTTCTGTCTTACTGCCCGCACTTATAGAGGTTACCCCAAGTGTAATAAAATGGTCTCTCATATTGCGAGTCTCCCTTGTAGACATGGCTATATCTATATCATTATCAAAAATACGAAAAGCCCAAAGCGTCTGTGCAAATTGCTTTTCACTCATAAGAAAATTAGGCTTATAACCTCCCGCTGCTGGACGCATACGAGGAAAACTTATACTATACTTTTGTTTCCAATAATGTTTTTCCATAAAACGCAGGTGCATAGCCAAATAAAGCATCTCGGTTCGCCATTCTTCCAAACCTATCAAAGCTCCCATACCTATTTTGTGTATTCCTGCCTGGGCTACTCTTTCAGGTGTTCCAAGCCTCCATTTATAATTGGATTTCATTCCTTTCGGATGATAAACTTTATAGCGTCCTTCATTAAATGTTTCTTGATAAACATACAAAGTATTTGCTCCTGCATTTACTAATTTTTCATAATCAGAAACTTTCATTGGAAAAACCTCTAAATTAATAGCTGAAAAATGAGGACGACACAATTCTATAGCGTGTTTAATATAGTCAACGCCTGCAACCTTTGGAAACTCTCCAGTAAGCAACAAAACATTGTCATAACCCATTTGTTTTATCTCTTTTATCTCACTAAGAATTTCCTCATCGTTAAGAGTCTTTCTTGTCATTGGGTTGTTGTGATTAAAACCACAATAAATACAATGATTACTACAAGCATTGCTTAAATACATAGGAATGTACAAAAGTATAACTTTACCAAAACGTTTTTGAGTAATAGAGCGAGACATTTGAGCCATAATCTCCAAATAATCCTCTGCTGCGGGTGAAATAAGGGCTTTGAAATCTTCTAAGGAGAGAAATTCCCTGCTCAAAGCCCTTTCTACATCATTCTTATTTTTGGAATAGATGGACTTCGTTACATCCTCCCAAACCAAATCCTTTATAGTATCATAAAATTCCATAGTGTTTAAAAGAATATTTTTGCAAAATTACAAAAAAGCGACCACACTATGCACAATTTTAGATTTCTCCTTTGAAAGTAAAGCCTGCTCCTTCCACCGCTTTTTTGATTTCCTGCTCGGAGGCAGAGCCTTTGACTTTTAGAGTTTTTTGATTAACATCAGCCTCCGCATATTCTATATTTTTTAGACCCATAACGGCTTTTTCCACAGACATTTTACAATGTGAGCAAGTCATACCCTCAACTCTATAAAGGTTTTCAGATGCCAATTTTTCTGTTTTTTTAAATCTATCTAAAAATTTTATAATCAAAGCATTTATAAGTAATACACTAAATATTATCGCACAAATTGTTTTAAACCAAGAAACATGGTGCATATTGGTAGAGCAACAATCCATAGAAGCACTTTGAGTCATATTGCCAATAAAGAAATCTGGAAAAATATTAACCAACAACCCAAATAGTACAGCACCTATAACAATGGTTAACACATATATAAGAGTAAAATTCTTTCCTATTGTTTTTTTGACAACAAGAATAGAAGCAAGATTTACAGCAGGTCCTGCCATAAGCATAACTAAAGCAGCGCCCGGACTCAACCCCTTCATTATCAAAGAAGCCGCTATAGGAATACTTCCAGTTGAACAAACATACATAGGAATCGCTATAAGAAGTATTATCAACATTTGTAGCAAAGGATAATCAGCAAATCTTAAGAAAAATTCGTCCGGTATAAAAATACTTATTAACGTTGCTAACAACAAGCCTACAAGCAACCTAAGTCCTATGTTTTGCAACATTTCATAAAAAGCATATTTGCATATTGCATAAATAGGGTTAAGTTTTTTTGTTTGTATTTCACAAGAAGAAATATCATTCTGCTCTTTTTCTTTTCGCAGAAGACGATTGACCAACAGACCACCGCACACTCCTGTAACCAAAGCTGCCACAGGTCTTATTATAGCAAAACCCAAGCCCATAAGAGAAAAGGTTGCAAGTATGGAGTCTATACCCGTCTGAGGTGTGGCTATAAGAAAAGAGGCTACCGCTCCCTTGGAAACTTTTTCGTTTCTAAGTCCTATGGCCGTCGGTATTACTCCACACGAACACAAAGGCAAAGGAATACCTAAAAGAGCAGCATAAACAACTGATTTACCCGAGTTTTTCGTTAGATATTTGCGATAAAACTCACTTGGTACTACTACATGCAAAACTCCCGCTATCAAAAATCCCAAAAGAAGATATGGAGCCATAGCACAAATCATAGTCCAAAATTCCATGAAAAATTTTTCTAAATCCTGCATAATCATTTTTGTATTTACATTTGTTTGCAAAATTACAAACCTTTTGATGCAACTAAATTGCAAAGTTTTCTTTTTCTCTTAAAGAGGAGTATTTAACGAAAAATAAGAATATTTTATTAAAAGTCCGTTTTATTGCTTAGGAAATAATGTTTTTTCCACCATTTCGCAAATAATATGCCCTATCATTATATGGCATTCCTGTATACGTGGAGTATCTTTTGAAGGCACAGCAAGAAGTATATCAGCCATTTCTCCCATTTTTCCTCCTCCCTCTCCTGTTAGGGCAACAATGTGCATTCCTTTTTGTTTGGCTACTTCGAAGGCTTTTATCACATTTTTGGAATTACCCGAGGTTGAAATACCTACAATTACATCTCCCTTTTGTCCTGAGGCTTTAAGCATACGAGCAAAAACATCCTCATAAGCATAATCATTGGCAACAGCAGTCAAATAAGAAGTATTTACATGCAAAGCCTCGGCATATAAAGGCTCTCTGTCATAATAGAATCTACCCGAGAGTTCTGCTGCCAAATGTTGGGCATCTGCAGCCGAGCCTCCATTTCCACAAAACAACACTTTTTTATTTTCCTTATAGGCTTGTACTATAAGGTCTATAACCCTTTGTATTTGCTCCATAAAGTGTGTATCTTTCAATAAGGATTGCTTCAATTTTATGGAGTCTTCTATTGCTTGTTGTATTCTCATAATGTACATTGTTTTTTAAAAATTGTGTTCTTTTTCTATCAAATAGGTATTGCGAGTTGTGGAATTTCTACCCACAAGTTCTGCCAAAAATCCCACAAGAAACAATTGCACTCCTATAATCAACATAACCAAAGATATATAAAAATAAGGACTTTCGGTTATCAACCTTGTTTGCGCCCAAAGTCCTTGATGCAAAGCCCAAAGTTTTTGTATTCCTAATATAGTGGCAGCAACTATACCTATAAAAAACATCAAAGTACCTATGGCTCCAAAAAAATGCATAGGCTGCTTGGAAAAACGAGAAACAAACATTATTGACATTAAGTCCAAATATCCGTTTATAAATCTATTCATTCCAAATTTGCTTTTGCCAAACTGACGTTTTTGATGTTTTACAACCTTTTCTCCTATATTGGTAAAACCAGCCCATTTGGCTATAACAGGAATATATCTATGCATTTCTCCATAAACTTCTATATTTTTAACAACATCTAATTTATAAGCTTTCAACCCGCAATTAAAATCATGTAGTTTTATCCCCGAAAGCCACCTTGTTGTTGCATTAAAAAATTTGGAAGGTAAATTTTTCATAAGTTTCGAGTCGTAACGTTTCCTTTTCCAACCAGATACCAAATCATACCCCTCTTGTTTTATCATTTTGTATAATCCTGGTATTTCATCAGGGGAGTCTTGCAAATCTGCGTCCATTGTTATCACCACATCACCCTTTGCATGCTCAAAACCCACATTCAAAGCCGCACTCTTACCGTAGTTTCTGCGAAATTTTATTCCTTTTATATTATTGTTATTTGCAGAAAGCTTTTCTATCTCTTGCCAAGAATTATCTTTGCTACCATCATCCACCATTATTATTTCGTATGTATAGTTGTTTTCTTGCATAATCTTGGCTATCCAGTCGGTCAGTGGTTTCAAAGATTCTTGCTCATTCAAAAGTGATATTATTATAGATATATCCATGTTTTTTATTTCGTTTTATTCTATCTTTTACAAACAACGTTATTTTTTATTAAATATTTTACAGGTACAGGCTCAGCCTGCACCCACAGTGTGTTTTTACAAGGCACAGGCATTGCCTGTTTTATAAGGACAGAGTCATTACAGGCTGTTTTATAAGGGCACAGGCAATACCTGTCTTATAAGGGCATAGCCTCTACTTTTTTAACGGCTATGCCCTTGTAAAAAGCCAACGGCTTCGCTTATGCGTTATCTCAACTCATGTCAACTCATTACAACCTATCTATCTTAACCTATGCTAACATATTATAACCTATAAAAACATTTTTCCAAATAAAGTTTTCTCATATTAGTTTTTTGTTATACTTTTGTACTCTGAAATTAAAAGATTTATAATTAAAAATTTAACAAATAATTATTATGACAAACAAAAATTTTAAAGTCAATCAAAGGCTTTCCTTATTTTCTATAGGGGGGGGGTAAATCGTTAACAATCAAATACTTACCACTATTAAAAGCATTTTTTTTATTTTTTATTTCCCTTATTTCTTTAAATACCCAAGCACAAACAACATTTGTAGCCAATGGGTATACTTGTACCGTTATTGATGCTACAAACAAATATGTATCCGTAAAAGCCACAGGAACTTCTATTAGCGGTGCCATTACGATACCCTCTTATGTATATAATAACAATACACGTTACACAGTAACTGCAATAGCAATAAGAGCTTTTAACGGTAACGTTTATAGTGGCGTGACAAGTGTAACTATTCCTAACTCTGTAACGAATATAGGTAGCAGTGCTTTTAATTCTTGTACTGGTTTGACAAGTGTAACTATTCCTAATTCTGTAACTAGTATAGGTAGCAATGCTTTTTCTGATTGTAGTAATTTGACTAGTGTAACCATTTCTAACTCTATAACAAGTATAAGTAGCAATACTTTTAGAAATTGTGGCAGTTTGACAAGTATAATAATACCTAATTCTGTAACAAGTATAGATTACTGTGCTTTTTATGGTTGTACTGGTTTGACAAGTGTAACTATTCCTAGTTCTGTAACTAGTATAGGTAACAGTGCTTTTAATTCTTGTACTGGTTTGACAAGTGTAACTATTCCTAGTTCTGTAACTAGTATAGGTAACAGTGCTTTTAATTCTTGTACTGGTTTGACAAGTGTAACTATTCCTAGTTCTGTAACTAGTATAGGAAATAGTGCTTTTTATGGTTGTAAAGAATTGACTAATATAACTATTCCTGCTTCTGTAACAAGTATAGGTGACGAAGCTTTTGCTAATTGTAGAGCTGTAACAAGTATAAATTTAAACAGTGATAATCCACCTACCTTAACAAGTACAAATACCTTTAATAACATTCCTTCCACTGCGACTTTTTACGTTCCAAATGAGAGTTATTTAACGGCAAATTATTGGTCTACTGCGTTGAGTAATTACAATGTTAAGGTTGGTACTTTTAACTCTGAAAGTGTTGGGCTTTACACAGGCAAGTGGAATTTTGTTGCGGGGTTGGGAAATGATGCGAGTCTTTATAATAACAATACTCCTGCAAGTTTTGCATCTACATTTACGGCAGGTAGTACCACTGACTCCACAAGTCAAAATTATCCACATTGTGATATAGCGATAGCGGGTTATGATTATCAGAACAACGCTTGGAATAATACTTTCTTGTATGCTAATGAAACAATGAAAACGGGCGAAGGTTATTTTGTTTGGGCTTTTAATCAAAATTATGCTGGTGAAACTGTAACCAATGATAACACCCTTACAAGTGTTTCAATGCCATATCAAACAAGTGGTAGCGTAGAAGTAGGCAAAAAAAATACAGGCACGGCGAATGGTAGTACTACAAGTGCTAAATGGTTTGCGTTTGGA
>CAZVEO010000084.1:0-9134 GCA_964626385.1 uncultured Bacteroidaceae bacterium | reverse complement strand
CATTCTCATCTTGCAAGGTTACGCTATAAGTACCAAAGTCATTATATGTTTGTCCATGATACTCGTATGGTAACTCACTTTGAGATATTGTTACCTCCTCGTTTATTGGAGCGTTCTGAGGCAAGATAGTTAGGTTAATTGTGTAGTTGGTATCACAATCTCCGTTTTGTCCCGCAACGGTTGTGGTATAAGTACCAGTAGCGTTATAGGTCTGTCCGTTAAACGTGAATGTTTCTCCATAACACAAAGTCTCCGTAATACTTGCTGTAAGAGGTGTACAAGGTTCTTCGCCTGCTTCTAATGTGGTAAATACTTGCTCAGTGCCATAAACAGTACCATTGGCTGTGGTAGCAAAGGCTCTGTATGTGTAAGAAGTATTTGCTGTTAAGTTAGTAAGATTATAGGTGAAGGTATTGCCTGCATCGGAGGAAAGCACTTGAGTGTAAGTGCCATTGTTGGTTGCTTTCCATTCAAAACCTTTGGCGGTAATAGTTTGGTTGCCTGCATCGGTTATTGCTCCATTAAGAGTAACGGATGTCTGTGCTATATTCGTAGCAACATTTGTCGCAACCGTAGGCTCAACAGGAGTAACAACACTACCATCATCATCGCTAACAACTACATTATCCAAATATACTCCATAACCATTATGACCAACAGCAAGAAAAGCTATTTGATAAGTTTCGCTTGCATCTGGAAGCATTATACTATCAAATTGTGAAGCAGTGTAAGAGGTATTGTTTCCACTATAACTTGAACCATGTGAAGTCAAAAGCACCCATTCATTTCCAACATTTGTTCTATAATAAACATACAAGGAATCCAAATTGTTACCACTACTACATACTTCCCAATTATAAGAAAGTTTAGGCTGAGATAATGAAGTAATATCAAAAATAGGAGAAATCAAACGGGATTTTGCACCAGTGGTATAACTTCTATAGGCAACTTTACCCACAGAGGAAGTTTTTATTGTCCAAGAAGTAGAACCAGAAATATTTTCATTTGTCCAGCATCCCAAATCTGTTTCTGACAATTGTTCAAAATCCTCTGTATAAGGAAGAGTATCTATTGCCATACACGAAGTTATAAAAGTTTTTGTTTCAGATATATAAAATTCATTATCATAAGAGCAAACAAATCCAACCTTCCAATTATAAACAGTTGAAGGTTGCAAGTCTTCAAGAATGTATATTCCTTCTTCATTGAGATAAATATTTTCTATTGAATCAAATTCCATTGCAGAAGAAGTTTTATAATAAAGATTTACATTTGTTACGCCCGTATTCCAGTAAAGGTCTATGGTGTTGATTGTTGCATTATCAGAAGTCAAAGAAATAGGGTTGTAACATTCCGATATGTTTTCTACTTTTACATCATCAAGGTACCAATAAGAATAACTACTATTTGATACGTGTCTAAAAGCAATATATCCCATCTTATTCTCATCTAATTCCACTTGGTCAAAAGAGACTCTATATCTATGATAAGCACTGTCTTCAAGGTCATAGACACTTATAGAATCTACCAAAACAAAAGTAGAAGCATCTGTCGGGTCTATTACATAACCTACATCCAAACGACCAGAAGTATTATTACCTGTTGAAACATCAGACTCCGGTTTTGTCCAAAACTCTACACTCAAATAGTTTAAATCCGTAGCAAAGGCAGGCATTACAGCAATAGCGGCAGTATTTGTATCTGTAGTAGAATGAAATTCCAAGCCTTTTGAAGATAAATGCCCTCTATATGTATAGTCGCTTACACAGGGGTAAACAGTATAAGAAGAGTAAGTTAAGGACTGACTATTGATAAACGACCAACAAAGAGGACGAGAATTTGTTACTATATCTTCAAAACTTGTAGTATAAGGAACATCCAAAACAACACAAGATGTAGTAAAAGTATATGTTTGAGTGGAAGTTTCTGTAGAGTCAGAACAAACTGTTGCAATGTAGAATTTATAAGTTGTAGCAGGTTGTAGATTCTCCAATGTATAAACTCCATTTGTTAAATTAGTCTCAACACTTGAATACTCCACATCCTCTCCATCAGAAATAGGTTTGTAATAAACTTTGAAATCTGCTTCCTCTTCTGTCCAAGAAATATCAACACTGTTTGACGTTGTGTTGCTCACAACAACGTTTTGTGGCTCCAAACAAGAAGGTATATTATCTATTTTAATATTATCAATATGAAATTCTCTACTATTATAAAGATAAGTTGCCCCTGTTCCTAAATATTTTATAGCAATATGATAATTTTGTCCAGTGTATTGAATAAATTGATTGAAATCAACCGTTTGCAAGGAATAACTTGTAGTTATATCTGTTTCCAATATTGTATCAAGAGAGATAAAAGTAGTCGTATCAGTAGGGATGGTCATAAGTCCTATTTCTACGTTACCATAGACCTTACCTGATGAGTTTTCTGTTGCTTTTCTGATATAGAATTGAAAACGAGTTTGCTCTATATTCAAATTTACCTTAGGAACAACAACAACCATCACTCCCGAATTATCTCCACCTATAATCCAACTATGACTTGGAGAGTAGGCATAACTCTCAGCACTACTTAATTTAGGATAATAGGTATAACTGTAATAATAGTATTTGCTTTGAGACGCAATATTCCAACAATTAAGCAAAGTTTCATCTTCAAAATCTACTATATAAGGAACACTCACAGCGGAGCAACTTGTGGTAAAGGTTGCTGTTCTATAAGTAGAATCTGTTGTTTCCTCACAATCTGGAGCAACCGATACTATATAATTCGTATTTGCAGACAGACCAGAAATTATTGCACTTGCCCCAGAGGAGGTTATATTATCAGTAGACCACTGAGTTTCACCTTCAGCTTTGTATCGCACAAGATAAGACTCATTATTACCCAACCAAGTTAAACTAATACTAATTGGAAGAACAGATACAGCACTAATATTTTGTACCGGCGGACAATCAGGTATTATTTCCAATATTACATCATCTACATATACTGCACCCGATACAGGTTTGATTGCAATATAAGTTCCCTGTCCTTCATACGCAGAAAACATAGCTATTTTTTCTTCAAATGTATTGTTTGTAGTAAAAGTAGCAACAGAAACAAAAGAAGATACATCGTTAATATCCGAAATTATTCCAACTTGTAAAGTCGCATCACCCCAACTTGACCTTGCTTGAAATCTTAGTTGTAATTCATTAAGAGTTAATTCGTTCCAATCCATTTGAGGAAGAATTGCAATATTTGTACCCGATAAATACAAACTTCTATTTCCCAAAAAAGAAGCTCCCATAGAGACATAAATATCATTTGGAATTATTCTTGACCAACAAGCAGGAAGGTTGTTATCTTCTTCGTAGGTTTCAAAGTCCCAACTTTGAGGAATACTATCCAAAGAAGCACATTCTGTTTTAAAACTCTTTTTTATACTCTCAATACCATTATCACAAATAGCCTCTATATAATAAACATAATTTGTTGCAGGGTTAAGATTTATTAAAGTACAAGTATAAACATTATCCTCCTCAGTAGGTTCAAAAATATCAGAAACCATATATTCCCCCGTAGAGGACTCTTCTTTATAATAAATCTCAAAATCATTACCGGTAGAAGTCCAATTGATTATTGCTGTGTTGGATGTTGTTTGAGATGTTAACTGCTTAGGACGACTACAAGAGGAAATAACATCTAAAGTAACATCATCCACATAAAAAGCACGATATAATACAGATGAATTATTCTTTAAAGCAATATAAGAACCTGTCCCTGTATAAGTATCAAAAGTAACGTCATAGACATCATAGTTTTCGCTCAAAGGTATTGTAGCAACCGATTGAAAAGTAGTTGTATCCATAGGGTCATTCATAACCACCACCTCTAAGATAGCATCACCGTAACCTTGTTTTGCATAAAAAGAAAGTTGCAATGTATTCAATGGCAAAACATCGGTATCAATTGGAGCAAGTACAGCAATATCTCCATTATTGTAAAAATACAAAGAATTGTTCCCATTATAAGCACAATATGATGAGTTGTAAACATAAGGAAAGGAAATTCCTTGTGGTCTTTGCCAACAAGATGGTAAAGGATAAGAGGTTGTACCTGCCGTGTTATTTGTTTCAAAATCCCATGTTTGAGGAAGAGTAACAATATCAATGCAAGGTGTAGTAAAGGATAATCTTTTATAAGAAGATTCCAAACTTCCACAATCTGCCTTAATTCTAATATCATAGGTTGTATTTGCCTCCAAATCACTTATTTCAACAGAATTATCACTTGTTTGCAAATCTTCATTTTCTACCCATAAAGTGTCCGATGCTCTTTTTATCTGATAAATAAAGGAAGTGCCTTCTTCTCTTGCCGACCAAGAAACAGTAACAGAAGAAGATGTAAGGTTGGAAATCGCAATATTATATAAACTCCTGCACAAAAAGATTCAACCTCTGCTATAGTAAGTTTTACGTCCGGATAATAGTCCACAATACTACCCCCAGTAAGATTTGACATACTTACAGCCAAATTATCATTTCGTGTTCCGATACAACGCTTTGTACCCGTTGAAGCCTGCCAATATACACCTCCACCTATATAATTTCCTGTATTATCCTCCATTCCTATAACTAAGTTGCTCGTTCCATCATAGAGAAAAGGAGTATTTAATTGTATTTGCGACCATTGACCTCCAACGATGTGCCAAGGACCTTCATAAACCAAGGTAAAATCACTTATAGGCAAAGCATCACTTAAAAAAGAGAATTGATTTAATAACGTTGTAGCCAAATATAACTTGATATTTCTTGTTGTATCAAGTCCAGCATAGTTGTTTTTAAAACTTATAGTTGTAATATTTCCTACCTGATTTATTTCATTCTCTAAATAAATCATTTGCGAAGCAGTATTGTTAAAATAAAGATGTGTAGGAAACTCCGAGCAGTAACCACAACCACCATTTCCTATGGAAACCTCCGTAGTTTGCGCCCAAATGCCAGCGACCATTGTTATCATGGTCGCCAGCATGAATAACGATTTATTCATGTCTTTAAAAGGATTTATGAATTAAACATTTTTAACGGTGCAAAAATACACACAATTTTTAGACAACTAAACTTTTTTCAAAAAAAATTTCAAAAAAATTTAATCAATAAATTTTTTAATAAAAAAAGTCGCAAGAAAATGTATTTTCTTGCGACCGAGTATATAATTATAAGTATGCTAATAAAACAATGAAAAACACTTATTTATAAACCTAACATAATACCAAAAGAGAATGGATATAATTTCTTTTCTGTATTGTCTTTGAACAATGGAGTCAAAGCCTGCTCACAATAGATTTGAAACGCCCCCCAACCGACTCCTATGTGAGCATCTAGTTTAAATTTTTTGAAATTTTTATAAGTAGTACCATAACTTTCCTCTATGTGCTTAGTATCTTGATTGTATTTTGTTTTAAATCCAGTGTGCGAGGTTCTGAAATTCATTCCTCCTATTACCCCCAAATCCAATTTCCAACGACTTTTCCACGCTTTGCCTATGTTAATACTTGCTATCAAAGGAATAGACACATATCTTGCTACCAACTTTGAGTTTTTAGAATCTTCAATTGTTATCATTCTGTTGGTGTTTTCTATATCCCATATTACATTGTTTCTAAACTTGAATACATCGCTTTGATACAAAACACCCGTATGCAAACTTACCCACGAATCTGGGAAAAATGTAGTATAAAAACCTAACATCCACCTTTGACCACTCCAAAACTTTAAGCCATAATTACCTTCCGGAGAAGAAAATAAATCATCGCTACTATTCATAGCACTCCACGATAATGGACCATAACTAACAGTCAATTTCATATTCCCACTCCAAAATTTACGTTTCTTTTTAGTCTTAATAGGTTTTTGCTCTTTTGGTTTTGAAGTTTTAAATTTGTTATCTAATCTGTCCAATTTCGCCATCAACCTATCAAATTCATCATCTTCATCCCACCATCTGTCAAAATATCTGTTTTGAAGCAGGCTATCTATAACCATAGTTTTAAAAAATGTTGTGTCATTACCAAAAACTATAGTGGTATCAAAGTTAAAAGTTCTCATATTACCATTAACAATTATGGTAGTATCTCCATTGCGTACTATTTTAATGGTATCTCCCTTTATTTCTACATTATTAAAAGCAAGATAATCTTGAGCCTTTGCTCCAAAGCTACATAGCAAAGCAAGAAATATCAATGATAAATTAAAAAATTGTTTTTTCATTATTATATGATTTTTAATTGTTTAAAAACTAAAATATTTTTTTTTTTTTCTTTTACATCCTCTACCATTTCTTTGATACTGCTAACCGTTTGCATCATATTCCAATTTGTACGTTTTTCCACATAATCTACCACTCTTTGCAAAGTATTTTCCTTTCTGCTTCCCGCGTATATGATGTATATGGTATCATTGACCAAATCAGGTTCTCGAGCTATCAATGTATTAGTATTTATTATACCGCTATCCAAAATAGCAACATTGTCTTCTTTTATATTTGAAACAACCTGTTCTGTTGCAAAATTCTCTTGTTGAAGAAATTCCTCCTCATTTTTTATAGATTTTTTTTCTGCTACAGTAGAAAAAAAATTGTTTTGTTTTATTTCGCTTTCCTGCTTTGAAAAGGAGTCTATTACTATAATATTATTGTTGTTACAAGCCTCAGAAATAGTTTGTTTAGCAAGGCTTATAGTATTGCAGTTATGAGTATCTATAACATTGTTTTTCATAGGTTTTAACAAAAACAAGAGCAACACAAGCGCAGCCACAGAAGAGGCAATATAAACTATTCTTTTTCTATAAAACAGAGTTGATTTATGTTTTAGAATACTTTTGTTTTCAAAGGCTATTTTTTTTCCCTCTTTCAAAATCAGATTTTTGTCATAGTTTTCAAGCATAGACTTGTACTCAGTATGTACTTCCAAATAAGCAAAAAGTTCTTTCTTTTCTTCTTTTGTCAATCTTTCTTCCACAAAATCCAAAAGATAAGCCTCAATATTTTCTTTGTTTATCTTATTCATTGTATTATCCTTTCATTGTGCTGAGTTGCATATTGTTTTATTTTAACTCTTGCTCTAAAAATATTCACCTTTACATTTTCCTCTGTTATTTTTAACATTTGAGCAATTTCTTTATAAGCAAAACCTTCTATATCTCTAAGTATCAAACACTCTTTCATAATAGGTGATAATATGTTAGTCAAATGAGTTATCATATCTCTGTTTTCAAAATCTTTTTCTTCAATTGTTTCTTCTGTTTCTATGCGTTTTTGTCTTATTTTGTTATAATTAAAAGTATTTATCATAAAATTATGAGCCACAGTAAATAAAAACGATTTTGCTTTTTCTGTCTCTACTTTTGTTCTATTTTTCCAAAGAGAAATAAAACTATCTTGCAAAACATCTTTAGCAGAGTCCTCATCTTGCATACTCCTTACAAGATAGGCAAACACTCCATCGGAATATCTATCCACACAATCATTATATTCTTTTTCTGTCATAGAGTGTTTTTTTCTTCTATTTCTCTTCTTTTGTTATAAAACAAATCAAACTATCAAAAAGTTACACAAAAATAAAAAAATAGGACAAAAATTTTTTCCTTGCCCTATTTTCTATTATTGTGAATATAAGTTTTATTCTATTGATATATTTGACATTCAAGTTCTTTGTTCAAATACATAGAAGCGTTCATTGCTAAGGCACCCATTTCGTCCTCTCCCGGATAAACATAAACAGGAGCAAGATAGTCTATTCTTGCAATAAGTTCTTCAATAAAAGGTTTGCCATAGGCTATACCGCCAGTAAGCAATATGGCATCTATTTTCTTTACATCTGATTTGCCATGCAACACAGTAGCTTGCGCTCCGACCTCCTTAGCTACTTGATAAGCCATAGCAGATTGTATGAAAGCAGCTTTTTCATCTCCGGCTTTGGCAGCATTTTCTACTGTTAGAGCATCATTAGTACCCAAATAAGCAACAAAACCACCCTCACCTACTATCATTTTGCGAATTTGTTTTTCTGTATACTCACCCGAAAAACATAGTGAAATAAGTTTTCCCATAGGCACACTACCACTTCTTTCTGGAGAAAAAGGACCATCCCCGTCTAAGGCCTGATTGACATCTATTACCTTTCCTTTGTAATGAGCACCAACGCTTATACCTCCACCAAGGTGGACCACTATAAGATTAAGGTCTTCATATTTCTTGTCCGGTTGTTGTTCTCTAACATAGCGACGAGCAATAGCTTTTTGGTTAAGACAATGGAATATAGAATCTCTTGACATAAGAGGGTGACCACTTATTTTTGCTATTTCTTCCATTTCGTCCGTTACAACAGGGTCTGCTATTACAGCCTCTATACCTATTTCCATTGCTATTGCATGAGCAATCAGTCCTCCTAAATTGCAGGCATGTTGTCCCTGAACACCTTTTTTCAAATCTCTTATCATGGCATCATTAACAGCCCATATTCCTCCCTGTACTGCCTTAGTAAGACCTCCTCTACCTATTATTATTTTAAAATCTTTGATATCAAACCCCGCTTGTTTAACCTCATTTAATACTAATTCTTTTCTAAAATTGTATTGGTCGGCAATGTATTCAAAAGGTTTTAAATCCTCGCTTTGATGTTTTATATTCTTATCAAACAACTTTTTTTCTCCGTCAAAAACGGCTATTTTAGTAGAAGTACTACCCGGATTAATTGCCAAAATTAACTGTTTGTACATGTTATATATTTTATTTATATTTTTTATTTCTATGGAATGCAAAGATAGTAAAAAATTTATAAAGAATAACTTAATCAATATATAAAAATACAGCCTCAGCCTGTTCTATAAGGGCACAGGCAATGCCTGTTTTAAAGGGCAGAGCCGCACCCATAGGGTGTTTTATAAGGGCAAAGCCATTAAAATATTCTGTAGAGGCTTTGCCCTATGCTAACTTATGCTAACCTTAAATAACCTATGCTAACTCATAAAAAAGCAAGTAAAAAAAATTTTCGGGAAATCGCGTAAATACCCATTTAAAAGCAAAAAATAAAGGTGCTACTATTGATTATCAACTACTTAACCTTTTTCGAAGGGTCAAAATCGGGC
>CAZVEO010000083.1:0-9377 GCA_964626385.1 uncultured Bacteroidaceae bacterium | reverse complement strand
TTAAATAGGTATTTACGTGATTTCCCGAAATTTTTTTTTGAGAGGTGTTTTTTTATGGTTTTTATAGGTTGTAATAGGTTATTATGAGTTACACCCTATGGGTGCTTTGCCCTATAAAACAGCCTGTGGCTACACCCTATGGGTGCAAAGCCTTTACTTTTTTTTTGTAGATTGGTTAAGATTTTTTAAGGTTTGGTATAATTTTTGTAATAAAACTTATAAAACTTTTTTGGTTTAAAAAGTTTTGTGTAATTTTGCAAAGTGAAATTTTTGAATAATTAGTTTGTAATTATATAATAAAACTGATAGATTTTAAGTTTTTAGTAGAGTACAAAATGGAAGTAAAGGAGAAAATAATGGAGGAGTTTGTAAAACTATTTGTGCAGAAGAATTGCAAGGACATTCTTGTAGACGAAATAGCATATAATATAGGTATCTCCAAAAGGACAATGTATGAAAATTTTTCTTCCAAAAGCGAGATTATAAGAGAAACGTTGAAGCATTATCTTATTATGGAACACGAAAAAATGGAATTGCTTGCTTCACAAGAAAGTAATGCTTTGAAAAAAATACTAAAAATAACACATTCTTTTATTAAAAATGCTAACTGGATTAGCATATCTAGAATTTATGATTTGAAAAAACAATATCCAGAGATAGCGAAAGAATTGATGAAAATACAAGAGCAGTTTTTAAACAATGTAATCAAAGACTTAGTAATAAATGCTCAAAAAGAAGGTTATATTTTTGAGGAATTGACGGCAGAGTTACTTTTTGCTCTTTTGTTAGGTGGAAAAAATGACCCGCGACAAAGCACTATAAAGTTCATGGGTGTAGAAATAAACGCAATACAATTTTTTATGACGCACTTTTTTACTATTTTGAGAGGAGTTTCTACCAAAAAAGGTATAGACTCTTGCGATGAGTATTTTAGAGAGCATCTTTCTGAGTACATATTGCAAAAAAAAAATTGAATTTACTAACTAAATAAAAACATTGGGAAGAACGAAATGAAAAAGCGAACACGAACATTTAGTGCTTTATTTTTCCTTCTTGCTTTTTGCGGAGGTTTTTATTCTGGTGCTCAAAATAATAGCGAGGTTTTAGAAATAGATCTTAAAACTGCGTTGAGTATGGCAGAGGATAAAAATCCTACTATAAAAATAGCTGAGATGGAAATACAACGGGTTGATTACTCAAAAAAGGAAACATGGGGTAGCCTTTTGCCTTCAGTTTCTGCTACTGGACAATACACCAATAACGTAATGAAGAGTGTTATGTTTATGCCGGTAAGTATGTCTGCAGCTTTTGGTGGTAGAAGTTATATGGAAATAGGCTACAAAAACTCTTTTACTGGTACGGTTTCTGCATCTATGCCATTAGTAAACTTTGCTTTGTGGGAACAGTTGAAAAGCAAACAAACTGAAATGGATTTGATTTTGGAGCAAGCGAGAGCTTCCAAAATAGATATGCGAAAACAAGTAACGGATGCTTATTTTAGTGTTTTGCTTGCTCAAGCAAGTTTGCAAGTGTTGCAACAAAGTATAGATAATGCCAAGACAACACTTCAAACCACAAAGGTATCTTATGAACAGGGAGCTTCTTCTGAGTATGATTACATAAGAGCACAAGTACAAGTAAACAATCTTAACCCTTCTTATCTTTCTGCCAAAAATGGTGTGGAATTAGCAAAACTTCAATTAAAAATGTTGCTTTCAATACCTATGGACCAAGAAATAGGGGTTAAAGAGCAGTTGATTGATTATGAGGATAATCTAAAACTATTAGAAAAGTATGAAAATGATAGAATGACACAATACAACTCCACGCTTAGACAATTGGACTTGAATATACAAAGTTTGCAACATTCTTTGAAAATGACTAAGTATCAACATTTGCCAACCCTTTCGGCTTTTGGGCAGTATGCTTATCAGACACAGGCTGAGGATTTTAAATTTCAAGATTATAAATGGGTGAGCAGTGCTGCTGTTGGTTTAACGTTGAGTATACCTATTTTTAGTGGAAATACTATTATAAATCAGACTAAGCAAGTAAAATTATCTTTGAAAGAACTTCAATTGCAAAGAGATTATACCTCGGAGGCTCAGGACTTACAAGTAACCTCTGCTTTGGACAATATGCGTACAGCCAACGAGCAACTCCTTGTAAACAAAGAAGCAATTGCTCAGGCAGAAAAGGGCTACGAAATAGCAAAAGTACGATATCAGACAGGTTCAGGTACAATACTTGAACTCAATGACTCCGAGCTTGCTTTGACTCAAAGTCGTCTTAATTATCAACAAGCCTTATATGATTATCTATCTGCAGAGGCTACATTGGAGCAAGTTTTGGGTAGATATGATACTTCTAAATAAAAATTACACCTAACTAATAAAATAATTGTTAAAAAAATAAAGTTAAACAAACGATATAAAATAGAAATCTAATGAAAAAGAATATAATAAAAATACTATCAATAGTAACTCTTACATCTTTGTTTGCAACAGCTTGTTCTGATAAACAAACAGACAATAAAACAGACGAAGCTCAAAAAGTTCAAGTAGAAAAAGCAACTTTGCAAGAAGTAGACCAAATCTTTGATTTTACTTCAACAGTGGAGGCAAAGTACAAAAACTATATATCCTCTGCTGGTGGTTCGAGAATAGATAAGATATATGTAGAGGTCGGTGATAGAGTAGCCAAAGGACAAACTTTGGTAAAAATGGAAAATACAAGTGTTGTTACCGCACAGACCCAATTGGACAACTTGCAAGTAGAATTAGATAGAGTTAAGGCTTTGTATCAATCTGGTGGTGCAAGCAAGCAACAAGTAGACCAAGCGCAAGTACAATATGATGTTGCTAAAAAGAATATTCAAAACTTAAAAGAAAATATAACTTTAACTTCACCTATAAGTGGAGTTGTAACTCAAAGAAACTTTGATAACGGAGATGTTGCAGGTACTTCTCCTATACTTCAGGTTATGCAAATTACTCCTGTTAAATTGAAATTTTCTATAAATGAAAGCCTTTATTCAAACGTGAAAGTGGGTATGACTGTTACTGCTAAGGTAGAGGTTTTTGGTGAAGAAGAGTTTAAAGGTAAAATTTCTTTGATTTCTCCTACAATAGACCCTGATTCAAGAACGTTTTATGTAGAGGCTGAGTTTACTAATGCTAATCAAAAATTGCGTCCGGGTATGTTTGGTAGAGTGGAGTTGAATCTCGGTAGAGCAAATATGATAATGGTTTCTGATAAAGCCGTTATCAAACAAAATGGAACAAATGACAAATATATATATGTGGTTACTGCAAACAACACCTTAGAATATAAGAAAATAACAGTGGGCAAGAGGTTGGGAGATAAATATGTTATTTTGGACGGAATAAGTGAAGGAGAAAAAGTTGTTGTATCAGACCAGAACAAATTGAAAAATGGTTCTAAGGTTGTAATAGTTAAATAAAGTAGTAACATAAATAAAATATAATAACAATGAGTGTTTATGAGTCATCGGTAAAGAGGCCTGTATTGGTGTCCATTGCTTTTATAGCAGTGATGATATTAGGTATCTTTTCCTATAGTAAATTAAGCATAGACTTGTTGCCAGATTTTGATATGAATATGGCAATGGTTATCGTTTCCTATCCTAATGCCAGTGCAGAGGACGTGGAGACCAATGTTACCAAGATATTGGAGTCTTCTCTTTCTACAGTGGACGATTTAAAACAGGTCACTTCTACTTCAAAGGATAATGTTTCTGTTGTTACTGTTGAGTTTAATTGGGGTACTGACCTTGATGCCGGAGTTAATGATATGCGAGATAAGTTGGAGATGATAAAAATGAGTTTGCCAGATGGTGCCTCATCTCCTATGATATTCAAGTTATCCACCTCTATGATGCCGGTAGTTATTTATTCTGTGGATGCAAAGGAAAGTATGGCAGGTCTCTACAAAATATTGGATGACAATTTGGCCAATCCATTACAAAGAATAAAAGGTGTAGGTTCTGTATCTATTTCGGGTGCTCCTCAAAGAGAAATTGTAGCCCTTGTAGACCCTCAGAAAATGGAGGCTTACAACCTTACAGTAGAGACCATTGGAGGTAGAATAGCTGCCGAGAATATAAATACCCCTTCGGGTAGATTTTACATAGGCAATGAATCTTATACTTTGCGTATAGAAGGTGAGTACAAAGAAAGTGAGCCTTTGAATGATATAGTAGTATCTTCTGTAGGAGGAAAGTCTATATATTTGAAGGACGTTGCTACTGTTAGGGATTCTTTGCAAGAAAAAGTACAGGAAAGTTATGTAAATGGCAAAAGAGGTGCAACAGTGGTTGTTTCAAAGCAAAATGGAGCAAATTCTGTTGATATTATGAATAAGATAAATGCAGCGATGCCTTCTCTTGTAAAGAACCTACCTTCCGATATTCATATAACAGAAATAATGAATTCTACAGATAATATTATTAACTCCATTAACTCTCTGAAAGAAACTATATTGCTTGCTTTTGTGTTTGTCATTGCGGTTATTATGTACTTCTTGGGACAATGGAGAGCCGCTTTGATAGTTATCATTACAATACCTGTTTCTTTGATAGGAGCGTTTATTTATCTGTTTGCTTCGGGCAATACGCTTAATATTATTTCTATGTCGGCTTTGACTATTTCCATTGGTATGGTAGTGGATGATGCTATTGTGGTTATGGAAAATGTTACAAAACACATAGAACGTGGAGCGGCTCCGAGAGAGGCTGCAATATATGGAACTAATGAGGTTGCTACAGCCGTTATTGCTTCTACTTTGACTTTGATAGCCGTTTTCTTCCCATTCACTATGCTTAGTGGTATGGCGGGTATTATGTTTAAGCAATTGGGATGGATGATGTGTATAATTATGATAGTGTCTATCATCTGTGCCTTAACGCTTACTCCTATGCTTTGCTCTATAATATACAAACGTAAGAATAGAAAAGAAGAGGTCGTTAAAAAATCAAACTTCCTTACCAAATTGCGTGATATTATTCAACGCCAATTAGATGCTTTGGATAATGGATACGAAAAGATACTTTCTTGGTGTGTTAGACACAAACCAAGTACTATAATTATTGCTTTTGCAATATTCTTTGTTTCTCTTTTATTAATTAAGTTTATAGGTACAGACTTTATTCCTGCTTCGGACAACGCTCAAATAAGCGGTAGTATAGAATTGCCAGCAGGTGCAAGCGTAGAAAGAAGTAAGCAAATAGCAGAACGTTTTTACAATTATGCAAGAAAGACTTTCCCAGAGCTGAAGAATATGACCTATAGTGTAGGTACTCCTTCTGATGATGAGGACAATGCTTATTCTTTGATGCAAACCTCAGGAGATAACTATATTTCTTTCCGTATGAAGTTTGTTGATATTGCAGATAGAGACAGGACTATTTATCAGATGTCCGATATAATGAGAGATGAGTTAGACTCTTACCCAGAAGTAGCAAAATATACTGTTACTGCTGGAGGACAACAAGGAGGTATGACAGGAGCTTCTACTATGGAAGTTCAAATATTGGGTTATGATTTTGAAACAACAACCAATCTTGCAAATCAGTATAAGGAAAAACTTTCTAAAATAAAGGGGTTAAAGGATATTACTATATCTCGTAAAGATTACACTCCTCAGTTTAACTTGGAATTTGATAGAGAAAAACTTGCTGAAAATGGTTTGAGTGTTTCAACTGCTTCTACTTTTGTACGTAATCGTATGAATGGAATGACAGCTTCGTTGTTTAGAGAGGATGGAGATGAATACAATATAAAAGTACGTTATGCAGAGAAATTCCGTCAAAATGTTGATGATATAGAAAACATTACTTTGTATGGTTCTTCTGGTAAGCCAATAAAATTAAAGGAAGTTGCAAAGGTTGTAGAAAAATTTGCTCCTCCTCAAATAGAACGTCAGGACAGAGAGCGTATAGTTACAGTTACTGCCACTTTGTCAGGTACTACCATCGACAAAGCAAAAGTTGAAATAGACAAAGTGACAGAAAGTTTGAGTATTCCTTCTAATATAGCTATAGAGTTAGGTGGTAGTATAGAAGACCAACAAGATACTTTTGGAGATATAGGTCTTTTAGGTGTAATTATCTTAATATTAGTTTATTCTGTTATGGCAGGTCAGTTTGAATCTTTCCGTTCTCCGTTTATAATAATGTTCTCGGTGCCATTTGCTTTGACAGGTATGTTCTTAGGATTGTGGATAACAGGAGGTACTCTTAATATGATGTCTTTGATAGGCGCTATAATGTTGATAGGTATTGTGGTTAAAAATGGTATAGTTCTTGTTGATTATATTAATCTGAATAGAGAAAGAGGTATGAGTATAATAAATGCCATAGTACTTGGAGGAAAATCGCGTTTGCGTCCTGTTCTTATGACCACGGCAACCACGGTTTTAGGTATGTTGCCTATGGCCATTGCAATAGGAGAGGGTAGTGAGTTGTGGCAACCTATGGGTATAGTGATAGTATTTGGTTTGACAATATCTACGCTTGTAACCTTGGTACTTATACCAACAATTTATGGTTCTTTTGCTGCAAGCAAACTGAACAGAGAGAGAAAAGAATTGAAAAACAAACTTATAAAGGAGAAAGCATAATGAAAGCAGCATTTTTAGTATATAATCAAGCATTTGTTGACGAGGTAGAGCAGATTCTTCATAAGTTGAATATTAGAGGTTATACAAAATGGGATAACGTTAAGGGTAGAGGTACAAAAACGGGTGAGCCACATCTTGGCTCACACGCTTGGCCAAGCAAAAATATGGCAACATTGTGTATAGTAGAAGATAGTGTTGCTCCTACTTTGAGACAAAGAATAGAAAGTTTGGATAATGATGCTCCAGAGCAAGGTCTACGTGTGTTCTTTTGGAATATAGTAGATGTATAAAGAGAAAGTTGTATATTGCATCATCCTACTTCCGATGCGATATACAATCTAATTCGTTTTCATAATTGTTGTTTTTTTTAGAGACGGGACACTCGTAAATTCATCAACCACCTTATGAGAGTGTCCCTCTCTTTTTTTTGTGGAATATTTTCTTAGAACAATACAAATACTTTATTTTTTTTATAATTTTGTAACATGTTTTTGAATTGTATAAAAGCAGAGTATATAATCAAAAAAAACATATAAGAGTGACAAAAAAATAGAGTAATAGAATAAAAATAAATACAATAAAGTTTTATTATGTGTGGAATAGTTGGTTATTTGGGAAAGAAACAAGCATTTCCCATACTTATAAAGGGATTGCACAGATTGGAATATAGAGGCTATGACTCGGCTGGAGTTGCTCTTGTTGATAGTGAGGGAGAATTAAATGTCTATAAAACAAAGGGTAAAGTATCTGATTTAGAAGCCTTTTGTACGGGCAAGGATATTAGTGGCACGGTGGGTATTGCTCATACTCGTTGGGCAACACACGGAGAACCGAGCGACAAAAATGCTCACCCTCATTATTCTCAAAGTAAAAATATTGCTTTGATTCATAATGGTATTATAGAAAATTATCTTACGCTCAAAACTTTTCTTATCGGCAAAGGATATACCTTTAAATCAGAAACAGATACAGAGGTTTTGTGTCAGTTGATAGAGTATATGATGCAAGAACATAAACTTGTTTTATACGATGCTGTTTATCAGGCTTTGTTGCAAGTAACTGGAGCCTATTCCATAGGAGTAATAGAAAAAAATAACCCAAATACCATAATAACCTCAAAGATGTCCTCCCCTTTGATTATAGGAGTTGGACAAGATGAGTTTTTGCTTGGTTCTGATGCTTCTGCTATAATAGAATTTACCAAAAATGTTATTTATCCTGAGGATGGTCAAGTTATTAAGATAGAAAGAGGTAAGGAAATAGAAATTTGTTGCTTGGGAGATAGAGAACAAAAAATCAAGCCGGAGATACAACAAATACAACTTTCTTTGGAAGATATTGAAAAGGGTGGTTTTGACCACTTTATGCTTAAAGAGATATTTGAGCAGCCAAAGAGCCTGAGTCTTTGCATGAACGGACGTTTGCAAAGGGAGAAAAAGGAAATAATTCTAAACGGCATACAAGAATACGGAGAAGTTTTTATGAAAGCAAGAAGAATTATAATTTCTGCTTGTGGTACATCTTGGCATGCTGGTTTGATAGGAAAGTATTTGTTTGAATCTTTGTGTAGAATACCCGTTGAGGTTGAGGTAGCTTCTGAGTTTAGGTATAGAAATCCTGTTATTTACCCTGACGATGTTTTTATTGCTATTTCTCAATCGGGAGAGACTGCAGATACATTAGCCGCAATGGAGTTAGCAAAAAAACAAGGTGCTTTTATTTATGGAATATGTAATGTTGTAGGTTCTTCTGTGGCAAGATTAACAGATTCGGGTACTTATACTCACGCAGGACCAGAAATAGGAGTAGCCTCAACCAAAGCTTTCACTACTCAGGTTTGCGTTTTGGTTATGATGGCTTTGTCTTTGGCAAAAAAAATGAAGAATATTTCAGACGAAGATTATCATAGAATAGTAACCGAACTTTGCACCATAGAATCAAAAATAGAAAAGATATTTGAGAAAAAAGACGAGATAAAGGAAATGTCAAAAATATTTACATACGCAAGAAATTTTCTTTATCTTGGTAGAGGGTACAACTACCCTGTCGCAATGGAAGGAGCCTTAAAGTTAAAAGAAATTTCCTACATACATGCTGAGGGCTATCCTGCTGCTGAAATGAAGCATGGTCCTATTGCTCTTATAGACGAGGAAATGCCTATAGTAGTAGTTGCTCCTCATTATCATTTGTATAACAAGATACTTTCCAACGTACAAGAGGTAAAAGCAAGAAAAGGTAGAATCATAGCCATAGTAACCGAGGGAGATACAGAAATAAAAAAACAAACCGATTATTGCATAGAAATACCTGCAATAGAGGAATGTTTATCTCCAATATTGTCTGTTATTCCTTTGCAACTATTGTCCTATTATATTGCCGTTGCCAAAGGAAGAGATGTAGACAAACCTCGTAACCTTGCCAAATCAGTAACAGTAGAATAACAGGCACAGGCACAGCCTGTTTTATAGGGCAGAGCCACACCCATAAGGTGTTTGATAAGGGCAGAGTCGTTACCTTTTATAGGTTAGCATAGGTTATAGCCTCAGCCTGCAGGCAAAACCTGTTTTATAAGGGCACAGGCATTGCCTGTTTTATAAGGACATAGTCATTAAAATAAGCCTGTGGCTTCGCTTATGCGTCTTATAAAACAGGCTAAGCCTGTAAAATACCCTGTTGGTGCAGGCTATGGGTGTTATTTTATTACTATTTTCTTCGTTTTTGTGCCGTTTTTGGAAAGG
>CAZVEO010000082.1:0-9939 GCA_964626385.1 uncultured Bacteroidaceae bacterium | reverse complement strand
CAAGTTCCTGTATAAGCGTTGTAAGTATAAAGTACATCGCTTTGCACATTACTTAACTTAGTTTGTGAATTTGTTAAAATTGCCACTTTTTCTAAATTCTTATCAAAAGGATTTCCAAAAGCAAACCACTTAGCATTAGTACCAGTACCACTTGTTCCTACTGTATTTGTTTGGCTTACTTGTACGCTACCACTTGTTTGATAAGGCATTGAAACGCTTGTAAGGGTGATGTCATTGGTTACAGTTTTACCAGCATAATTTTGATTAAAAGCCCAAACAAAATAACCTTCACCAGTCTTCATTGTTTCATTAGCATACAAAAAGGTATTATTCCAAAAATTATTTTGATAATCATACCCCGCTATCGCTATATCACAATGAGGATTATCTGCTCTTGAAGAGTCATTAATAGAAGTATTTGCCGTAAAAGTTGATGCAAAACTTGCAGGAGTATTGCTATTATAAAGACTCGCATTATTGTCCAACCCCGCAACAAAATTCCACTTGCCTGTGTAAAGCCCAACACTTTCAGAGTTAAAAGTACCAACCTTAACATTGTAATTACTCAAAACAGTAGACCAATTATTTGCCGTTAAATAACTCTCATTTGGCACATAAAACGTCGCAGAAGAAGAAATATTATCAAAAGCATTTGTATTTTTAAGTGTAGGTGGGGTATCAGATTGTAAAGTTATAATAGAAAGCTCAGGGCAATTCCTAAAAGCATAACTACCTATCGTTGTTATGGAATTAAGAATTGTTATACTAGTAAGACCAATACAACCATCAAAAGCAAAGTTACCTACGCTTGTTACAGAATTAGGTATAATTATACTAGTGAGACTAATGCAACTATAAAAAGCAAAGTGACCTATCGTTGTTACAGAATTAGATATGATTATACTATTAAGCCCAGTACATCTCCTAAAAGCATTGTTACCTATGCTTTTTACTGAATTAAGAATTGTTATACCTGTAAGATTGCTACAAGAAAAAAAAGCACTGTCGGATATAGTCATTACAGTGTATGTTGTATTGCTATATGTTACTGTTAGAGGTATTGTGATTGCTCCGCTGATTTGTCTATTTGCGGCTTTTACGGATACATTGGTCGTACCAGATATAACGGTGTAAGTTAATTTACCGTCACTACTGTTAAATGTTGTTGTTTGTGCGTGGGAAATAAATGGTATAGCACAAAAAAATAATAAAAAGAAAAGTGTTTTTAAGAAGGTTATTTGCCTGAGTATTAATGCTTTACCCCCCCCATATACATTTAGCAGTATGCGTATTGCATCCATGCAACAATGTTTTTGAAACTATTGTTTGTTGTGTTAAAAATGTATTCATCTTATTAGAAATAAAATAATTATTACTTTGCAAAAGTAACATTTTTTTTGCAACTATGGAAAAATAGGACGATATAGGATAAGATTGATTGTTATAGTTTATTCTTTTCCTAATGCCATACCTATGTAGATGGCAGAAAGGAAGGTAAAAACGTATGCTTGAATAAAAGCCACCAAACATTCTACCAAAAACATAAAGACTCCGAACAAAATGGAAACGACACTAAAACCATAACCCGCTATTGGTGAATTGCCCCCAAAGATGAAAATAATACAGACAAAGGCAAGCATAATAACGTGTCCTGCCGTTATATTGGCAAATAATCGCACACAAAGAGAGAAAGGTTTGGTAAATATTTCTACCACTTCCAAAGCAGGCATCAAAGGAACAGGTATTTTTAACCATGTAGGTACTTTGGGATTAACTATATCAAGCCAATAGTGTTTGGTAGTGGAAATCATCATAGTAACAAAGGTAAATAAAGCCAAAACAATAGTTACAGCAATATTTCCAGTAATATTTGCTCCACCTGGAAAGAAAGGCATCAGACCAAACAAGTTACACAAAAAAATAAATAAAAAAACTGATAAAAGGTAACTCATATATTTTTCGTAACGTTCACCTATGCTCGGCTTTGCAATATCATTACTTATAAAGTTTATAAAAAATTCCATCACCGTCTGCAACCCCTTAGGTTCTTTGCCCTCCCTCTGTTTTGCTTTTCTTACACAATAAAAGACAACAAATAATATAACAGCACAAACTATCATTATTCCAAAAACATTCTTTGTTATGGACAAGTCTATGGGTGTGTAAAGATAAGTGTTATTTTCACTTACTTTTATTATTTTGCCTTTTAGTTTTGAGGAGTCTTTTTCCGTTGCATATCTAAAACCTTTATAAGTATGTCCCTCGTCCAAATTGTTGGACATAAAAACCACAACCTTACCTTCATCAATTAGAATAACAGGCAATGGTATGGCTATCTCGTGCCCTTTTATTGAGCATATTTCCCAAGAATGTTCATCTCCAAGGTGTTGCATTATGGTATTACCAACATTAAATTCTTCCTTGGTTTGCTCAGCAAAAACACTCTGAGATAAACAACACAACACAATAAATAATATTGTTAATAAACGTTTCATAAGTCTTTTAATGTATTGCTCTTATAACGGTTTTTATACCTTCAATATCTATGCCACAGATTTTTTGAAGTTCTTCTATTGAGCCGTGTTCTATGAATTTGTCTTCTATTCCCAAACATACGACCTTGTTTTGTTTGGAGTTTTTTCTAAGATAATTTTCCACACTCCAACCAAAGCCTCCTTGCAACACTCCGTCTTCTATGGTTATTATATTGTTATATCTTTCGCAAATAAAATCTAATATTTGAGTATCCAAAGGCTTTAAGAATCTCATATTGTAAAGTCCTATATTCTTACCTTCGTTTTTAAGTTCTTCTATAGCTTGTTTTGCGTTATTGAGTATTGTTCCTAAGCAAAGAATAGCTGTAGTTTCACCCTCAAAAATTTGTTCAGCTTTACCTATCTGCAAAATTTTTCTTTCGTAATTTTGTTCGCAATGATAAACTTTTCCTCTCGGATACCTAATAGCAAAAGGTTGATGCGTATGATAAGCCGTAAGCATCATATCTTGCAATTCCAACTCATCCTTTGGAGCAACAACAATTACATTAGGTATCATATTCATATAAGCCAAATCAAAAACTCCGTGATGAGTGGCTCCGTCCTCCCCCACAAGTCCTGCTCTATCTATACATATAATCACATGTAATTTTTGCAATGCAATATCGTGTATAATTTGGTCAAAAGCCCTTTGCAAAAAAGAAGAATATACACAACAATAAGGCACAATACCTCTCGTTGCCAAACCAGCAGAAAAAGTAAGGGCATGTTCCTCGGCTATACCTACATCAAAGGTACGAAGTGGAAACTTTTCTTTCATTTCATTTAAGCCGGAGCCGGTAAGCATGGCAGGAGTTATGCAAGCAATGTCTTCGTATTGTGAAGCCAAATCAACCAAAGTTTTGCCAAAAACTTCTTGAAATTTCTTTAAATCAGTTGTTGGGCATTGCTTAACTGTTAATTCTCCCGTTTTGGAATTAAACAGACCCGGAGCATGATAAGTTGTGGGGTTGTTTTCAGCAACTTGTAACCCCTTGCCTTTTTTTGTTATTATGTGCAGAAGTTTTGGTCCTTGTATTTTCTTTAAACTATCTAAAGTTTTTATCAATTGATTGATATCGTTGCCATCTATTGGTCCAAAATATCTAAAATTCAGTGCTTCAAAAAAATTACTCTTACCTGAAAACAAAGATTTAAGCGAAAAAATTATCTTTTTAAAAAAAGTCTTATGTGGATTATAGGCTTCGGTATTTCCTCCTAAAAGATTCCATATTTTGTTTTTTATTCTGTTATATGTTTTGGAGGTAGTTATATTAGTCAAGTATTGGCTCAATGCTCCTGTGCCTTTGTCTATGGAAATGCCATTATCATTGAGAATTACAAGAATGTTAGCACCAGAAGACCCCGCATGGTTAAGTCCCTCAAAAGCCTCTCCGCCAGTCATAGAGCCATCTCCTATTACGGCAATATGATAAGTTGCTTCCTTGCTTTGCAAATCATCTGCTACTGCCATACCTAAAGCAGAGGAAATAGAAGTAGAGGCGTGTCCTGTGCCAAAAGAATCATATTTGCTTTCTTCTCTTCTTGGGAAACCGCTTGGACCTCCTAATTTTCTTATATTTTTAAAGGCTTGTTTTCTTTCGGTCAAAACTTTATAAGCGTACGCTTGATGTCCAACATCCCAAACCAAAGTGTCTTTTGGAAAATCAAAAAGACGTATCAAAGCGACAGCCAACTCCACCGCACCCAAGGAAGAGGCAAGATGACCGGGTGTTTCACTCAGAACATCAATGATATATCTTCTTACATCTGAACAAAGTTGTTTTAATTCCGTAGTATGCAAGTTTTTAACATCTTGCGGAGAATTTATCTTTTGTAATATGTTCCCTTCTACTATATTTTTCATTATAGCAAAAATACTTTTGCAAACTTAGTTTTTTTTTATTCTGCTTCTTTGTTTTGATATTTCTCTTTATGGGAGCCTGCATATATTTCAAATTTGAACAACCTACATTCTAATTTTCCATTATATACCTGTATTTTCCTTGAAGGTTTAAGCCCTATTTTTTTTAAAGCAAATATATCCGAGGACAATACGTATGCCTCACAATCGGTATATTTTTCCTTAAAAGTATCACCCATTCTCTCATACAAAGCCACTATATCCTCCACAGCCAAACGTTCTCCATAAGGAGGGTTTGTTATAACAATACATTTACCCTCCGGCTTTTTCCCTTCTTCCATAGGCGCTCTAAATAAATTTATATCATATTGCAAACGAGCATGGTTTATGTTTTCTGTTGCCATCTCTGTTGCCTCGCCGGAAATATCGCTTGCCCATATTTGATAATCAAATTCTGAAATCTTTCTGTCTTCCTCTTCTTTTACTAATTTCCATAGTACAGAATTATAGTCTGCCCATTTTTTAAAAGCATAATTCTTTCTATAATAGCCCGCAGGAATATTGTTAGCAAACATAGCCGCCTCTATTGCAATGGTTCCACTACCACACATAGGATCATAGAAAGAACAATCTCTTTTCCAACCACTTAATTGTATCAGTCCTGCGGCAGTAACTTCGTTTAAAGGAGCCTGACCTGTGGATTTTCTATAACCTCTTTTGAAAAGACTATCACCCGAGGAATTTAAAGAAACTACAACATTTGTTTCGCTTATATGTATGTCTATTCTTATATCTGGGTCCGTCTTATTCACACTCGGACGGCGAAGAAACATTTTTCTAAATCTATCGCAAACAGCATCCTTTGTCTTTTGAGAGACATACAAAGAATGTCTGAAAATAGTACTACTTACAGAAGAATCTATTAACAAAGTACCATCAGGGTTAAATAGTTTTTCCCAAGCAAATTTATAAATATTGTCGTATAACTCTTTTTCGTTTTTTGCTGAAAAATTCATTATAGGCTTTAACACACAAAGTGCTGTACGAGAAGCATAATTGACTCTGTACAATGTTGTAATATCTCCTTTGAAACTTACAGCACGAGTCATTTTTTGCACTTCTTTACCACCAAGTTCCTCTACTTCTTTTGCCAAAACATCCTCCAAACCATACATGGTTTTGGCAACCATTTCAAACTCTTTCTGCATAATTATTTTTTTCTACTCTCCTCTTGAAATTTTCTCTGCCTTCTGCTCAAAGCGTTGTTTATCTACTATCACTCTTTTACATATACCTTCTGCAACTTTTTGCCTCTTATCCGATATAGTAACACTAAAAGTCAACTGCCTATCTTTGTATTCTGTCAAAATACTTTCACACAACAACTCTTCTCCCACAACAGAGGGCTTAAGGTGTTGTATATTCATTTGAGTTCCTACACTAACCGCTCCTTGTGGCAAAAATTCATTTATACTCTTATAAGAAACTTCTTCCATAATAGCTAAAAGCCTTGGTGTTCCCAAAACATTAACCTCACCGCTATGTTGATATATGGCTGTGTCTTCTTTCTTTACAATATATTTGCAAACACTCTTAGTAAACAAAGGAATTTTTATCTCATCCATAATGCAATTATTTTTTGCAAAATTAAGCAAATTTCTTGCCCTAATAAAATATATCTACCCAATTTATAAATTTACTTATACTCTACTGCGGTTTGATTTTTTAACAACCTGTTGTTGTATTGTTGTATTATAGCCTTAGTTAAAGTGGTATGTTGTTTTGTTATTTCAGGGTATTCGTCCGATATATTGTTTTTCATATCTTGGTCATTGACAGCATCAAACAATTGCGTTGCAAAACCATCTCTATATTTACTAACATAATCTCCTATCATCAAAATATACTCTCCATTTGAATAATAAATATAATAATGAGGTAATGGAGAAAAAATACTTCTACCAAAGGCAAATACCTTTTTGTTTGTGTGTAGCATATCGTTGAGTGTTGGCAAAATATCTATTTGTTGCATCTGTTGGTTAGTCTCAACTCCATGTTTCAAATTAGGAGAATATATGATTATGGGAATTTTATACAACCCTAATTGTGTCTTAAATTCTTTCGTAGCATTTAATGCACTATGGTCAGCAGTAATAACAAATATAGTATTATTATACCAAGATGTTTTTTTTGCAGCTTCAAAAAATCTTTTTAAAGAATAATCTGTATAGCCCACAGTCTCATAATAAGGTATTTTACCTTTTGGAAATTGTCCTATATGCTCTTTTGGGATTGTATAAGGCGGATGATTGCTGAGAGTGAATAGTGTTGTAATGAATGGTTGAGACATGGTGTTGAGTTTTTTTACTGTATATTGTAAAAAAGGCTCATCAAATATTCCCCAATTACCATCGTAGTCTTTGTCGTTATTGTATTCATTTTTGCCAAAATAATTATCATAACCAACTTGATGAGCAAAACCATCAAAATTCATTGTTCCATTATATCCTCCATGAAAAAAAGCAGTCTTATAGCCTTCTTCTTTTAACAAAGAAGCAATAGAACCTAATTTATTATTGCTATAAGAGGAGGTAATGTATGAGGTTTCATTTAACAAAGGCATAGAAGAAGTAATTGCAGGAATGCCATCTATACTCTTTTTGCCATTACTCATACCATTAAATACTATAGAATGCTTTGCTAAAGAATCTATAAAAGGAGTGTAAGTTTTTTTATTCTTGTTATATATTCCTGTATATTCTGCTGAAAAACTTTCTATTACTATTATCATTACATTGGTTTTACCTACCTTTGGCATTTCTGTAAACAAGGTATCTGTCCAAACGTTATCTGAATTATAATTTTGAATAGGAGAAAATATTGTTTGCAAAGTTTTTTCATCAAAATAGTTTTTCTTCTCTAATGTTGTTTTTCCTATGGTACGATAAAAGGTATATGGAGTATTTAGGACAAGGGCCGTATTTTGAGTTGTTGCATAATTGCTTGCATGAATGGGCCCCATTGGTCTTTTTTGTAAACCTCCTCTTTGAAAAACAACCATAACAAAAGCAACTACCAACAAAATAACAACATGCTTAGAATACCAAACAAAATTATATGAAAAGTTGCTATCAAAAGAGTAATACTTTCTTCTTAATTTCCTATCAGTATAATACAAAACAGAATTCAATGCAATAAATATAAGAATAATATGCCAATAATCTCTTGCAAAAGTAGGTATCAAAGAATTGAAATCACCGCCAACTCCCAAATAACTAAAAATATCAAAAGTTATCCTCTTAAATGTAAAATTGAAATAACCGCAATCTATTAAATTTAGAACTAGCATAAACTCCACTGCAAGAAAATAAAAAACAGAAACTATTGTTCTATATATTTTATTTTGTTGAAAAGGTATAGGTAGCAAAGATAAAAGCAAAAAAGGAGCAAAATAGAAAGTCAGTGAGGATAAGGAAAATTTTATATTGCCCCAACAAATCATCATAAACGAAGAAAAAGAGTCTACGTTGAATAATTTTGTATTAAGCAGGTAGAATACAACTTGAGTTATCAGCAGTAGAACTAATGCTAATAAATATCTAAAAAAAGTAAGTTTATATTGTGCTTTCATTATCTTAATTTATTTCTTTGCTGGTTTATACTTTGATTGTTGCAGAATCACTTGATTATCCTCTATTTTCATTAGAGAGTCCAAACTTATTTTATTTTCTTTCATAAAACTTTCCACTATCTTATAACCTATATAATTGCCAACTCGGGCAGGAGAACCGTGCAAACCTTTGCTTTCCGGTCCTATGGAAATAAGCGATAAGTACTTTGAGCGGTCAGTATCATACAAAAGTTTGTTTTGAATAATATAAGCCCAAATGTTTGATTCATTTTTTTCTACCCATTGCATTTGCTCTACATCATAACTTAGTATGGTATTCAAAGCATAGTTTGGTAAAAGTTCTTGAATGAAGAAAGAAAATTTGCCATCCTCTATTATACAATCTAATAAAGAAGCATTGTTTTCAAAACTTCTTAAAGGTGTGTTGATAAAAGTCTTATTCAACAAAAACATACGCATAAAGTCTGTTGCAATAAACTGCTTACCTAAGCCTTTACGCATATATTCTGGATATTGTTTATAATAAGGGTGGTCGGCAAGTTGATTTAAAGCATATACATCCAAAGATATGGTATAATAAAGACTATCATTCATATATACTCTATTGGCATAACCGTAAGAATAATCTGCTCCTCCGAGAATAAGGGTATAAACATTTTTGGGTAAATATGTATTTGGGTAAATATCTTTTAATCTTGCAAAAGCAGAAGTAAGGTCTTTACTCAAAAAATCCAAATTTGCAAACTCCTTCTCCACTATGTTTTGAGCCGTTTGCATTTTATCGTCCATTACTATTGACATTAACATTTCCATATACTCCTTATTGGAAAGGGGCATTTGAAACATATCGGGGTAATCTTTTTGTAAAGCAATCAGATGTTCTTGCAATGTTGTTTTTGGTTTAGAAAACAAAGCAATATCAAAACGTTTAAATTTTATGCTTTCTTCTATATTATCTGCGTTATAGAATTTCTTTTGCTCTTTATCTGTCTTTTTACACGAAAAAAACGTTGCAACAAACAACAATATCAAAATATATATTTTCCAATTTTTCATTCTATTTTTATTTTTTGCAAAATTAGTAAAAAACATTTTTATACTATAATAACACACTTTTTTTAACGGCTTTGCACCTATTCCAACTTATAATAACCTATGCTAACTTGTCATAACCTATGCTAACCTATAAAAAAAAAGAAAAGGATTTGCCCTTACAAAACACCCCATGGGTGCCACACGTTTAACGGCTATGCCTTATAGAACAGGCTGAGCCTGTGGCCATGCCCTTATAGAACAGCCTCAGGCTGTAGGAATTCGTATTCGTAGGCTTTTTGGGAGATTTTCTTGGCAAGAAGTTTTTGCTTTTCTCTTAGGTCGTTTATTAAGGTGTTGTATTTTTCGTCTGTGCTATTATTATTCATTCTGCCGTTCTTAGCCCTACCTTGAAAATACTCCCTAATATCATAAAAAGAAGCATCAGCGTTGGAATCCTTTTGAGAATGATAATATTTCCACAACTCTTTAGCCGAATCAAATACCTCCTTAGCCTCAAAAGAGAGATTGTTTATTATAGGTTCAGAAAAATCAATAATATCTTTTTCTATTATATCATTTGTTGCTATGCAAGTTTGCTTTTCCTTGCTTGGCTTTATTTTCCCATTAAGAAAATCTATCATAAAATGACTCTTATATCTTTCTCTCGGTTTTACTTCTGTTTCCTTAAATGGTATCCAATTATTTACACCTTCCTTACTTGTTATTCTATTCTGACCATGAAACAATGTGAAAATCAAACAATCGCTTTGAAATTCTTTGTCTTTCTTCCATTTATTATTTTTGGGAGCATAAAATTGGTCTCTATCATTTAACCATGTTGCTTCTATACATTGACGAACAGAAAAATAAATACA
>CAZVEO010000081.1:0-10332 GCA_964626385.1 uncultured Bacteroidaceae bacterium | reverse complement strand
GGATAAAAATCGTTAATTTTGAGGTAGGTATCTTTTTCTCTTACAAAGTTACGAAGATTTTTTGACCTGACCAAACGCGTGCACACTTTTTATTTGTAACTTATTGATTCTCAGTAAACGCATCCACTGGCTGCAGGCATTGCCTGTTTTATAGGGCAAAGTCATTACTTTTTTTTGCATATTTTTTTTCATAATACTTTTGATTTGTAAAAAAAATGTATATCTTTGCAAAAATTAAAAAATTATAAACCATGAAGAAGAATAGAAAAAAGTTGAGTATGTTTTCCGCTGAAACATTAAATTCTTTGGCAATGGCTGAAGTAATTGGCGGAGTATCTGTTGCAGAAAACACAAAAGTCTGCAATAATATCAAAAATTGTGGTAGTACTACAAACTCAGGAATATGCACAAACACAGATTGTTCTACAGATTGCGATTGTCCTATTGCAACAAATCCATGTAAAAATATAGATTGCACTGCAATTAACAAGGCTGAAAATTGTGTTTGTAAGTAAACTTTACTAAGAAGGACAGAGTTTATAACCCTGTCCTCTTTATAACATTTATTGTGTAATAAAAAAACGATATTATTATGAAAAAAATTTTACTAAGTTTGTTATTATTGGTTATATCCTCGAATATTTCTGCACAAGTGTTCTCTTCTATTGTAAAAGATAGTACGGGAGAGCCTGTGTATTTGGCCAACGTGGCTGTATTAAATAAGGCTGATTCCTCTTTGGTTACAGGAACTGTTACTGATAGTTTAGGACAATTTGTTCTAAATATAGAAAAGCCTGACAATAAATTTATTGTTGTAAGCTTTATAGGTTTTAAAAATTATGTTTCAGCTGTTTCAAATCTTGATAAAACTATAATTTTAGAAAATGATGAAACTTATTTGCAAACAGTAGAAGTCAATGCAGAAAGACAATTGGTAAGATTGGAAAAAACTAAATTTATTTTTGATGCAGAAATAATTAGACAAAAAAAAGTTGTTATAAGTGCTTTTGAATTAATAAAAGAATTACCCTCTGTGGAAGGCGATGACAACAATTTAACTCTAATAGGTGGAAAACAGCCAAGTATACTCATAAACTACAAAAAAACAAAAATAGATAATTCCATATTGATAGATAGGCTAAAAACTCTACCTGCAGAAAAAGTGAAAGACGTAGAAATAAGTTTTGACGGATTGGTAGAATATGGAGTACAGGGTGCAGTTATAAACGTTATTTTGTTTAGAGAAAAAAATTACTCTTATAGTGGTCAGATAGGTGGTTTTTATAAAAATCAAACAGTCAACAGCACAGGTATGAATGGTTCTGTGTTTCTCACTTCTCCTAAATGGGAATTTGATGTCTCATATTCTGGAGGTTATTATATCAACAAAAACCTAATAAAAAACACCATAAAACACAATGTACAAGGAAATATTTACAATATATATTCCGAAAGTTCAAATATAGGTAGAACAAAAATGCATAATATATACACAGGAGCAACTTATAATATATCAGATGATTCTTATATAAATTTGTCTTATGTTGGTCAATTTACTCCGTATGGCAAAAATAAATATGATTACATAAATACTTATACCGGAGATAGCAAAAGAAAACTTTTGTATGACGAAAATGTACACGATATTTCTTTATCTTATAAAAAAGGTAGACTCTTAGACGCGGGAATAGAATATTTACATTTTGAAAGCAATAATGAAAACAAAATGATATACGGAGCCCACAATGATATACTAACAAATCGTTTAAACCAAGATATATCTCAAAAAGATAGTAGGCTTAGCGGTTTTATCAATTTAAAACATAGTCTTCCTTATGACTGGGATTTGTCTTATGGAGTAACATACTCTTATACAAATACACAAACAGATTATACAATAGAAGAGTTTGATGCCCACACAAAGAAAGAATATCCTGCAGATGAACATAAAGCATCTGCCTATTTTGATATAGGAAAGGGATTTTGGAACAATAAATTATATACAAGTTTGGGGTTATTTGAAAGTTACATAAAAAGCACATACGAAAATGCATATTTTCTTCCTTCTTTGTCTTTTTATTTCTCTCCTACACAAAATCATATTTTTAATCTACAATTATACACAGGCTTAACTTCATATTCCTTTTGGGATATGCAAAATTATGAAACCTACATAAATAAATATGAAGTAAGTCAAGGCAATCCTAACCTAACAAATTCAGAAAACAAAGGAATGATACTTTATTATATACTTAAACAAAAATATACTTTCAATATTTCTTACCAATCAAAAACAAATTATGCAGAAAGTCAAAGATATTTACGTCCTGATACTCTCATTATGGTTACAAAAACATTGAACTTTGATAGTTACGACATATTACACTTCAATGCTCAAATACCTATTGATTTTTCAAGAAGAATATCTACACGGTTGTCTACTGCAATGTACTTTGAGAGATTTTCTATAAATGATTGGTTTGGGCAAAGTATATCAGAGAAGCAACTCTCAGGCAATGTGTCGGCTTCCACAAATATAACTTTGTCTATGCGTCCAAGAATAATATTATCTTGTAATTTGAGATATAATTCACCTTCCTATCATGTACTGACAAAATATGATGATAGATATATGGTGTCTTTATCTTTAAATGGTGGCTTCTTTGATAATAGGTTAGTTGCAGTAGTCAGTGTCGGAGATATTTTTGAAACATTTACTCCAAAAATATATTTTGATAGATTTGGACAATATTACGAGACAAAATCCAATTTTTATAGAAGGAGCGTACAAGTACAACTTTCTTACAAATTTAAAGGTTATAAAAATAGAAGACAAAAGAATATAGATACCTCAAGATTCGGAACATAGTTTTTTATATTTAATTATCAATAAGATATAAAAAAAACGAATAAAAAAATAGATTCTGCTTGGTAGTTATAAAAAATATATATACCTTTGCAAAGAACTAAAAAATACAGGTACTATGAAAGATAATGGAAAAAGTTTAAGCATGTTCTCTAAGGAAACATTAGATTCTTTGGAAATGGCAGAAGTATTTGGTGGAGATGATAATATTGGTTGTAGAAATGAAAACTGTACAAACGAAGAGAATTGTACAGATAGTTCTTGTTCTAATAATTCTTGCTCTAATGTGTGTAATATGACAGTCAAACAAAAAGAAAACTCTTCTCAAAGACAAAATACTAATAATAGTACAGACTCTTCCTGTGTATATAATTCAGTGTGTTTATGTTCTGAAAATGACCCAAGTTTAACACCGACAAACGCATTTTTTTGTCTTGAAGAAGAGTAATAAAAAGTAATTAACAAAAGTAATAATATTTAAAAATTTTAATGATATGAAAAATAGTAAAAAGAATTTAAGTATGTTTTCCAAAGAAACATTAGACTCTTTGGAAATGGCAGAAATATTAGGTGGAGATAATAATACAAATTGTTCAAATAATGGCTGTAATACCTCTTGTACAAATACTTGTACCAATCAAAACGGTTGTATTAATAAAAAATGTGTTGAAAATATTAAATGTGCAGAAAATACAACCAATTGTCCCTGTGCAAGTAATACAATTTCTTGTTTTGACAAAGATTGTAGATATGATTCCAATTGTGTGCATTAAAATTATGCAGGGTAGACAAAAATCCTAATACACACATCTGTTATAATTTTTAGCTAAAAACTAAAAATATGTGCAATTATAAGTTGAGTAAATACAACTACTTTATAGACTATGAGGGCAAAAAGTTGTTTTTTAATGGTCTAAAGGGTAATGGTTTTTGCATGAGTATGGAAGAATACAAGCACCTACAGACAATGTTGAATGATTTGCTTACTTTTCAAAAAGAATATCCATATGATTTTGAAAGATTGAGAAGTTTGGGGTATATCGTTGAGCAAGATTTTGACGAGGTGGCTTATATTCTCTTTATGCACAAACAAAAAGTATTTGCCGATAGACACTATCATTTGATAATCAACCCTACGCTTGCATGTAATTTCAAATGTTGGTATTGCTATGAGGAAAACAAAGGAGGCAGAATGTCAAATGCCACTGTGTTGAGAATAAAAAAACATATACGCAACAAAATAGAAATTGAGCATATACCTTCTTTGCATATAGGTTGGTTTGGAGGTGAACCGCTATTGGGATTTGACAATGCTGTTTATCCTATTTCTCTTTATGCTAAAAAACTTTGCAAAAAAAACAATATTCCTTTTTCTTCAAGTATAACAACAAATGGTTATCTGATTAATGAGGAAATGATAGAGAAAATAAAAAAAATAAGCCTTAATTCTTTTCAAATAACCTTAGACGGAGATAGAGAAAAGCACAACTCTATAAGAAACAATAACGGTCTACCCTCTTATGACAAAATAATAGAAAATATTAACCTAATTTGTACCCAAATAAAAAACTCTCATATCAATCTTAGAATAAATTATGATGAAAAAACATTTACAAGAAAAGATATATTTTCTTTATTGGAAGAATTTCCTTTAAGTATAAGAAATCAAATCAATATAAATACTCAACAAGTTTGGCAATCTATAAACAAAGACAACAAAGAGCCAAACTTATTACCTAACTTTATTTCTTCTGCACACAAAAAAAACTATAGACTAACTTGTCAAGGTAGTTTGAATATTAGAGGTTTTTATACTTGTTATGCAAGTAGAATGAGTTACGCTAATATCAATTATGACGGAAGAGTCTATAAATGTACCGCAAGAAACTATACAGATAAAAACAATGTTGGCAGTTTAGACAAAAAAGGTAATATCGTTTGGCAAATGGATAAAATTGCCAAAATGTATGCAACCTCCTCTATTGAAAACAAAGATTGTTTGCAGTGTAGTTATTTGCCATTGTGTTGTGGTACATGTGTTCAAAATTTTATGGAACACGGAGCAATCTGCAGATACAGAAATAATAAAGCTTCTTTCTTTTGGGAAGAAATAAAACGATATTATACTAACATTAGATTAAATAACAACAAAAACAATTAAAACTATGAAAAAATTATTACTTATTATAGCAACAATAATAATTTCAATAAATCTTTTTGCTCAAACATTTTCGGGTACAGTAAAAGATACTTTGGGAGAACCTATTTATTTAGCGAATATAACAATATTAAGTAAAACCGACTCCTCCTTAATAGCAGGAACCACAACAGATACATCAGGCAGATTTTCTATAGATGTAGAACATAGTCAAAACAAGTTTATAATGATAAGTTTTGTAGGTTTCAAATCTTATGTAGCAGATTTGGATAGACTTGACCAAACAATAGTTTTGGAAAATGATGCCACCTATTTGGAAACAATAGAAATAAAAGCACAAAGACAGTTGGTAAAATTAGACGAAGGAAAACTTATTTATGATGCAGAGGTTATCAGACAAAAAAAAGTGGTTGTTAGTGCCTTTGATATTATAGTAGAATTGCCAACTCTATATACACAAGACGGTAATTCTATTCTAATGGTTGGCAATACTGCTCCTAAAATAATAATAAATGGCAAGGTATCCACTATGAATTATTCTACCCTAATAGATTATTTGAAAGGACTGCCTGCTGAAAAGGTTGAAAATGTAGAGTTTTCTCCTTCCGCTCCACCGGAGTGGTTTGTGGGCAATGGACCAGCTATAAATGTAGTTATTAAAAAGGAAAAAAAATATTTCTACTCAGCACGTATAGGAGGCTCTTATAGAAACTATACCGTAAATGGTACTACTCTAATAGGGTCGGGCTATTTCTCTTCACCAAAATGGGATGTTTATTTATCAGGCAATGCAGGTTATTATGTTAATATGGGACGCAATATTTTAGATATAAAACATCATGTTACAAATCAAAATATTGATTCCATATACAAAATTCACTCCGAAACCTTTAATATAAACAGAAATAAAAGTGGTCATCTATATTCCTCTATAACATATAAATTTACAGACTCTACAAATATAAGTTTGGATTATGTTGGCAATTATACACCTTACGGAAGAAATAAAACACACACAGAAAATACTTTGACAGGAGATTCCAAAAGTATCAATAATAGTGATGATAAAACAAACTCCATAACATTGACTTATCAACACTCCAATCTATTTAACATAGGAGTAGAGTATACCAATTATCAAAGCAATTACAACCAACTAATGCAATATGCAGAACATGGTATGCCTCTTTACTATGCTTTTGACTATGATGCCAATCAAGTGATAGACAGGATGATGGGTTATTTAAACGCATCCAAAACAATACTTAAGGGATGGACTATATTTTTTGGCGCACAATATACATACACGAATAATGATAATACTCAAAAAAATATTTCTCTAACAAATGAAAATGAGAATTACGAGGGTAACTCTGTAATAAAAGAGCATGCTCTTACTGTTTATGGAGGTTTTAGAAAAAGATTTATGGATGGTAAATTGTTTGTAAGTGTTAATTTAAAAGACGAATATTACAACAATGATGGTTATGAAATAAACGACCTGTTGCCACAGATAAAAGTATCTTATTCACCTAATTCCGACCACTACTTTGTTTTTGACAACTACAATCAAAGAGAACACCCATCTTATTGGAGTTTGCAAAATTATGAGACCCATATAGATAAATATCAAATTTCTATAGGTAATCCATACTTAAAACCGTCTTGGGCTAATACAACAAGCATAAATTATTATTTCAAACAAAAATACCAAATTGGTTTAGTATATATATATAGTGACCCTAATTTACTCGGAACGTCATATATGATGACAGATACTTTGTTGTTACAGAATGAAAATATCAATCAACAAATGACCCAAGTTGGAATGGTCAATTTGACTATACCTTTAGAAATAGGCAAACATATTACTTCCCGTTTCTTTACACAATTGCGTTGGCAACAATATAAGGATGACGATTGGCACGACGAAAAGATTGATGATAAATTTTTTACATATTCTATTAATTATTCTACTGATTTTACTTTATCTACTAAACCAAGAATAATATTTAACGTTTCAGTCAATTATACCAAAGATGGACAAGGTGGAATGATGAAATATTCTGATTTTTGGGGAGTATCAATGTCATTGAGAACAAATTTATTTAAAAATAGATTATTTATCGCTTTAAACTTCAACGATATTTTTGAAACAAATACCCCAATCCTGTATACAGCACAAAGAGGGCAATATTATAGACAAGACAATAATTTTTATAGGCGAATGTTCTTTGGTCAAATAACCTATACATTCAAAGGATACAAGCAAATAAGAGAAAACAGGGTTGATACTTCAAGATTTGGTATGAATTAGATAAATAAAAAAGCTACTTTATTACAGTGTATTTGTAATATGGAAAAGTGCTTTTAATAATAGGTTTTGTCAACATAATATTTGCTTATGCTTAACAAGTTTCCTTATTATAGACAATTGGACGCTATGGATTGTGGAGCAACTTGTCTAAGAATGATAGTAAAATTCTATGGCAAAACCTATTCTTTGGATACTTTAAGAAAAAAAAGTTATATTTCCATAGAAGGAGCAAGTCTTTTGGGCTTGAGCAAAGCGGCAGAAAACATAGGCTTTCGTTCACTTGGAATTAAGACAAATATAAGCAGGCTCACTCAAGCACCTCTGCCTTGTATTGTCCATTGGAAACAAAAACATTTTGTCGTAGTTTATGATATTCATATAAGTAAAAGAGATAGCAAACTTTTAGAAAGAGAAAAAATTAAAGCCGAGAATATTAGAGGTTATGTAAAAGTAGCCGACCCGGCAAACGGAAAAATAAAATATACCATTAAAGAATTTCTCTCTGGTTGGATAAGTGATAGAAAAGAGGGTAAAGACGAAGGTATTGCTCTTTTGTTAGAGGTTACACCCGATTTTTATAACTTGGAAGGTGAAAAACTTAACAAGACCAAATTCTCTTTTATTCTAAAATACCTCCTACCCTATAAAAAACTTATTCTGCAATTATTTCTCGGTATGTTGTTGGGAACTCTTTTGCAACTTATTTTTCCTTTCCTAACACAAAGTATTGTAGATTTTGGTATCAACAATAACGATTTGAATTTTGTTATCCTTATGCTTATAGCCCAACTAACCCTATACGTTGCTCAAACTGCAGTAGAATTTATTAGAAGTTGGATACTTCTACATATAAGCACAAGAATAAATATCTCCATTATCTCCGATTTTCTTATAAAACTAATGAAATTGCCTATCTCTTTTTTTGATACTAAGATGATAGGCGATATAATGCAAAGAATAGGCGACCATGGTAGAATACAAAATTTCCTTACAGCCTCAACTCTTAATACTCTTTTTTCTATGGTCAATTTAGTGGTTTTTACTTGTGTTTTAGCTTTTTATAGTTTAAAACTTTTATGTGTTTTTTTTATAGCAAGCATTTTATATATTTTATGGATAGTTATATTCTTAAAAAAAAGAAAAGAATTGGACTACAAACGTTTTTCCCTTGCCTCCAATGAGCAAAGCAATCTTTATCAACTTATTACGGGAATGCAAGAAATAAAACTCAACAATTGTGAAAATCAAAAACGTTGGGAATGGGAAAATATACAAACACGATTATTCAAAACAAGTATAAAAGGTCTAAAACTCTCGCAATATCAACAAACAGGAGCCTTTTTTATCAATGAAACTAAAAATATCTTGATTTCATTTTTTTCAGCAAAAGCAGTTATAACAGGCGATATGACTTTGGGTATGATGATGGCTGTAAGTTATATTATGGGACATCTTAACAGCCCTATCAATCAAATGATAGGTTTTATACAATCAGCTCAAGATGCCAAAATAAGTATGGAACGCTTAGGAGAAATACACAATAGAGAAGACGAGGAAAAAATTGAGGACAAGAAAATAACAATTATGCCAAAGGATAAAAACATAACAATAAAAAATCTATCTTTTAGATATAATCAATTGAGTAATGATGTTTTGCAAAATATCAATCTTATTATTCCTGAGGGTAAAATAACCGCTATTGTTGGAATGAGTGGAAGTGGAAAAACCACTCTTATAAAATTGCTTATGGGCTTTTATCCTGTCACTAACGGGGAAATAAGGATAGGCAACACCCCTATAAATGATATAAGTACAAAACTTTGGAGAGAAAAATGCGGTGCTGTGATGCAAGAGGGATTTATTTTCTCTGATACCATAGCCAACAATATTGCCTTAGTGGATGAAGAGGTAAATAAAGAAAAATTATTAAAAGCAGTACAAATTGCTAATATACAAGATATGATGGAAAATCTCCCTTTGGGCTTTAATACAAAAATAGGGCAAGAAGGCAAAGGTATTTCTCAAGGACAAAAACAAAGATTGTTAATAGCACGGACGGTATATAAAGACCCTGATTATTTCTTTTTTGACGAGGCAACTAATTCTTTAGACGCAAACAACGAAAGAATAATAATGCAAAATCTTTTACAGGTTTTTGAACAAAAAACTGTGGTTATTGTTGCGCATAGATTGAGTACAGTAAAAAATGCAGATAATATTATTGTACTTAATAACGGGCAAATATCAGAACAAGGTACACACGAACAACTTACTCAAAAACACGGAGAGTATTATAATTTGGTAAAAAATCAATTAGAGTTGGGTTTATAATGGGACAATACACAAGAAAAGGTCGCTACGATAGTGCTGATAAAATAGAATTAAGGAGCAAAGAAATGCAGGAAATCCTTTCTCGCCCTCCAAAGTGGTTGATAAGGTACGGTATAGGAATTATTTTCTGTGTTATTGCTATAATTTTTGTGGGTGGTTATTTTATAGAACACCCCGATACAATTAAATGTGAAGTTATTTTAATTAATAAAAATCAAGCAAAAATAATAGTACCCGCTCAGAATAGTGGAAAAATCAAAAATAACCAAATCGTAAATATCAAATTTGATAACTATCCTTATATGGAATATGGTATGGTTAAGTTACAAATAAGCAATCTACAACTCAAAGCCTCCAAAGACAACAAAGGTTACTACGAGTTTTATCTATCTCTACCCTACCCTATTACAACCAACTACAAAAAAACTCTCAATTATATTCCTCAAATGAGAGGCTCCGCTGAAATTATAATACAAAATAAAAAACTATTACACAAACTCATAACCTTTTTATCATAACACTTAATTGTCTTAGACAAATGGGAATGAAACCCTATTATAATTTTTCTTAAATATTTTGGGTGGATATAAAATATTTTTATACCTTTGCAAGTGAGAGGATTTAATGAGTTTCTTTTTTAATGATAGAAAACATTATGAA
>CAZVEO010000080.1:0-10380 GCA_964626385.1 uncultured Bacteroidaceae bacterium | reverse complement strand
GAATATCAGAAACTGAAAGTTCTGCAACTCCACTCTTTTGACTATGGAAATTAACTGCACAAGAATAATTATCAGAATTGTAACGATTGTGCTTAACAGCGTTATTTTCTACTACAAAGTATGGCTCAACTCTATTTGCATCATTTCCAAACAAAATATAAGCATCTTTTTGGTCAAAACCATCCTGAGCGTTGTTTTCTTGTTTTGCAAACATTGAACTTGTCAAACCATTGAAAGTAGTATTAAATTTTATACCATTGCTAACCTGAGCAGGAAGTTGATTTTGCTCATTGCTTGGATAAATCATACGGAAATTAGCAGTCTTACCAGTTTCATTTGTACTTACCATAAAACCTTGCCCTGGTAAAATAGAATCATTTTCGTTTAAAATAGTCCAATTATTAGAATAAGAATCATAGACATAAACACTACTACCTTGTACTTGAGTTGATTGCTCGTTTCCACTTATATAAACACAACTATTTGTTGAGGAATTAGCATTTGTAACATCTATTAAGGCAGATACAGGCAAGGATTTATCAAAAGGATTGCCAAAAGCATACCAATAACCACTTTCAGTACCTCCTGTTGGGGCGATGCCATAATTGGTAAGAGATAAAGTATTGTTTTCTGGTGTTTCTGTTAATAACACAGGTATTATTTTAGTTGTATAATGATTAGTATCTGTTGCTACTGCATTCCAATCAGAACCTACTGTATTATTAAATGGCCAAACAAAATAGCCCGCTCCTGTTATCATACTATCTGAAGCATATAAAAACGTGGTGTTCCAATTGTTTGCTCCGTCTGTACTTTCCTCACTTCCATAAACAAAGTTGGTTGCTCCCATATCCATATGTAAATCGGTTGTTTGATTATAGGTTTGCAAAATATTTGAATTAAGTTCTTCAAATTTATCACCTAATCTTGCAACAAAATTCCATTTGTTTGTATAAAGATAAATAGCATCAGCATTAAATCTATTACCTCTTACTATATTATTATTATTATTATTATTAGGATTTCTACTTTCAAAACTTTGCAACAAATTGTTATTAACTAGTCTACTTTGATCATACGAGTATTCAAGTCCTATCTCATCTACTGCAATACTTGTTGTAATAAGAGTGTTGTTGCTAATTGTATTTGCTTGTGTTTCGTTATTTCCATACCAAAATTTAACTGTATCATTTTCTACCTTCGTATGAAAATTATTAGAAGCCGAAAAATAAGAACAGCCATAAAAACCTCCAAGATAGCCTATTTCATTTCTCACAGTGTTGCTTTCGGAAGTACAATTGTTAACAGCTGAAGCAATAATATTTTGTATACCTGTATTTACTTGCATAAAACCTACAACTGCCCCGACATCATTTCGTGTATGTATGTTTACATTTATATCGGAGTTCTTAACAGAAACATTATCTAAACTCAAATAATAATAGATATTACTAAACATACCACAAAATGCTCCCACATAGACAACATCCTCTGCAAAAGTTCCTATATTTGATACTTCTATTTTAGCGTTTTCTATATTTATATTTTTAAAAACCGTAGTATTTTCACTTTGTCCCATAATAAGACCAAAAAGACCATAGTATTTTTTTGTTGTGCTTGTTGTTTGGGTTATTTTTAAATTTGAGATGGTCTTATTTTTCCCGTCAAAGTTTGCAGAAAACATTTTTAAATCTATACCATTTCCTATTGGCTCAAAGTTATCAACCGTTGAGTATGTTGAAGTTTCAGCTTCATTTAGAATAGCATTAGAAAAATCAAGGTCATTGGCTAATTCAAAAGTATATGCTACGTTAAACGACCAACCATTGTTTACCATATAAGACAAAGCAACCATATCTCCAACAGAGTTAATAGTAGCAGTATATGTATTGTTGGTATTTGTGATTTCTATAATACCACTAATATCAACACCACTATAATTACCCGTGTAGGTAATGGTTGAAGTAGGAGAATTGTCTGATGAAGGATTTTTTGTAGAACCGTTTTCTGTAATTGTTACAACATCAGTTGTATTTTGTGCCTTAACAAAGGATAAAGAAATTAAAACGGTAAATAAAAAGAAAACGTTTTTTAATTTAATTGTTGTTAATAGGGGGGGGTAACCGATTGAAATACAATACTTTTAACACGCAGTCGTCCCAAGTCTGCATATAAACCGTGCAGGCGATTTTTAAATCTTTTCATTTTAAAATCTTTTTTAATTTATAATTATTACTTTTTGTTGTAGTATAAAACTACGCACTTTTAACCGTTTGCAAAATTATAACAATATTTTAAAATGACAAAATATTATAAGAAAAAAAATTCGCACTTGATAATCAAAAATAGGATATGTTAGTATAGGTTATGATGAGTTAGCATGAGTATAGTATAGACGCATAAGCTTTAGCCATTGGCTTTTTATAAGGGCACACACCCACAGGGCGTCTTATATGGGCATAGCCGTAAAAAAGTAGTGGCTTTGCCTAATAAACAGGTTGTGGCTTTGCCCTTATGAAACAGGCAATGCCTGTGCCCTATAAAAGCACCCAATGGGTGTGGGTGTGAGGGGTGTTACCAAATAATAGGCTCTTTGTTTAAAGAGGATAGATAATCGTTGGTAGAGGAGAAATGTTTGTTACCAAAAAAACCTCTATAAGCCGACAAAGGAGAAGGGTGGACAGAGGTAAGTACCAAATGCTTGTTTTTGTCTATGTATTGACCTTTTTTGATAGCAAAACTTCCCCAAAGCATAAAAACCAAATGTTCTTTTTTGTCGTTAAGTATTTTTATCACACTATCGGTAAAAGTTTCCCAACCAAAACTTTGATGCGAATTTGCCTTGTGCTCTTCTACCGTAAGAGAGGAGTTAAGCAAAAGAACACCCTGCTTTGCCCAAGAGGAAAGGTCGCCATTGTTATCATGTTGAGAGCCTACATCATTATAAATCTCTTTATAAATATTTTGCAAAGAGGGAGGCAAAGGAACACCTTCCATTACTGAAAAAGCCAAACCATGTGCTTGTCCTTCCTCATGGTAAGGGTCTTGCCCGAGTATTACCACTTTTACTTTATCAAAAGGACAAAGATTAAAAGCATTGAATATCAAACTACCTTGAGGAAAAACCTTTGTTGTTTTATAGGCTTGTTTTACTTTTTCAGCAAGAAGAGAAAAATAAGGTTTATCAAACTCTTCTTGTAGTACTTTTTGCCATGAGGAGTCTATTTTTACTTCCATCTATTATTTTGAATAAATATCCAACATATCATTTATAACCTTGCTACACACAGGACAAAAAGGCGACAAATCCCTCATCATACAATGTTGATAAGGACGATAAAAACCCTTTGACATATAGGAAGCACCCTCAAAGACACCAACCTCATCTCTGTAGTCTTCGCTTGCAGGGGTTGGCACTGGTGTTGTTTTCTTTATCATACTGCCCCATTTGGAAGAAAAATCTACAAGAGTAGTAATATTTTTTTCGTACGGCTCTGCATAAACAGGTTGCAAACCAGTGTCGCTATCATTATCAGAATATTCGTCTGCCAAACCAGCAAAAGAATGAGAAAACTCATGTATAAGTACTTCTTTTGCTTTTTCTCCACTATAACAAGTAGCATAATAGTTATATATTCCTCCACCTCCATAAACCTCACTATTAACCACTATAATCACAGCATCAAAAGGCACTGCGTTCAATACATCATTGAGTTCCCAAATAGAAGTAGTCATTATATAACGAGGAGAAGAAAACATATTATAAGCAACTCCCAATTCTCCTTGCTCATTTTTTCTATCTCCAAGTCCTGGTATGCCACTTTTTTCACTATAATATTCTATCGCCTCTATATTTATAACCTCTGCCCTACTCTTATAAGGTTCTTGGTCAAACATCCAATGAGCAAAATTGTTTAAATCCTTATACATCTTTTCTTTTTCCTCTTTGGTATAACCTACGGGTAAAAATACCAAATCCATTCTCTGCTCTATCTTGCGATTGACTTTGTGAAGAGGAATAATATTGTAGGAAGGTTTGTAATAATCTACTAACAATTCCTCTGAAAACTGCTGTCTAAAAACTTCTTGCCAACCATTAAGACTATCTCTTGAGAAAAAAACTATGTCCACATCATTTTTTGGGTAAGGTACTATAACTGTTTCCTCATAGTTGCCACACATATTTCTTGCCTCCTCGCTACTTTGCCACTCATTGAAAAGAGAAGAAAAACCTTTGGAAAAAATCATCTGCTTGCTTTTTCTATCAAACAAAGCCACCTTATAGGCTCCATTGTTGGTCTTATCTATGAGATAGGTGTGAGAACCGCTATAAAAAGGCAGTTTTTGACAGGATTGCAAAGAAAAGTAATCCACTTGATACCTTCCACTATGATAATAATCTATACGCAAAGAAGCATTTTCAAAATTCTCTTCCCACTGTGCCTTTGCTATCAAAGAAAGACAAAGAAACAAAGCAAAAAATATCTTTTTCATAACTTCCAATCTATTTTTTTATTCCTCACGTGTTAGAGAATTTATTATTTGTTTTCCATTTTCGTCAGGTATTATTTTAAAACCAAAATCTATATTGGTTCTTACACTTCCATCCTCATTAATACCTTGCAAAGTAACAACATTCATATAAACATTTCCTTTCTCCTCTATGCGCATAAATCTATTGCCATTAAGATATTGAAGCATTTGTTCAAAGTTGTTATTGGTAGAAAACTTGTTGCCTTGCATATCAAAAACTTGCATCTTGTCCTTAAAATCTCTAACCATAGAAATATCTGTTTGAAGCATACGTTTATCTCCCTCAGATGTAGAAAATATAACAGCATCCTCCAATAACTCATCTTTTTGATAAGTAAATTCTTGCACCACCTTACCATTAGGAAGAGATACCAACCATTTGCCCTCTTTGTTGCCATTTATGTATTGCCCCCTTTGTCTTATTTGTTTGGTAGGGTAATATTCTTTGTATTCTCCCTCAAGGACATCGTTTTTGTAATTTGCTGTATAATATCCGTATGATTGCAAACTCTTAAAAAAAGCACCATCTCTCTTGCCTTTGTCAAAAGTGGTTATTTGCAAAACCTCTTTGCCCTCATCGTCATAAATTGTTTCTTTTCCCTGTTTTTGATTGTCTTTGTATTCTACTTCGGTTATACGTTTGCCTTTTTCATTATAGTATTTCCAAGTACCTTGTTTTTGCTTGTTTATGTACTCTCCTTCTGCTTGCACTTTACCATTAGGGAACATTAGCCAAGTATAATTTTTCCTACCCTCATCATAGAAATAATTTTTGATAGTTACATTGCCTTTGCTGTCGTAGTAGTAAAAAGTATCCACAGGGTAGTTGTCTTTAAAGTTGCCTTCCTTTATTTTTTTACCATTTTTGGCTGTTTTTATCCAGTGTCCTTGTTTTCTTCCTTGTGCGTCTATCTCATTTTGTGCCAAAGCATTGTTGCATACAAACAACAAAGAAAGAGTTAAAAATAAAAGTATGTGATTTTTTTTCATTTTCTATAAGTGTTTTTATTTGTTTATTTCTTGCGCAAATTCTAATAATGAATAATATTTTTTTTCAACCAACTCTGCTTGATAAGGCTCGCCCGTTTGATTGTCTATAAAAACAGTGTGCATTCCCAAAGACCTGCCAAAAAGCATATCACTGTTTGCATCTCCTACCATAATGCTTTTTTTGAAATCTACCTCTGGGAAATCTTCTTTGGCAAGCAAAGCCATACCATTGTTTGGCTTTCTCAAAGGAGAATTTTCTGATTTGAGAAAAGGGCAATAATAAAGTTTATCAACTCTACCTCCTGCCCTATTTATATCTTGCATCATTTGTTTTGTAAGTGTTGCAAAACCATTCTCTGTTATCAAACCTTTGCCTATACATTGCTGATTGGTAACAATAAAGATTTTGTCAAACATAGAAGCAAAAATTTTCAGAGCAGAAAGTACACCTGTCTTAAAAACAAAATCCTTATAATCTAAGACATACCCTCCCATTATTCTTTCGTTAATTACTCCATCTCTATCCAAAAACAAATATTTACAATCCTCAAACATAGTTATCCGTTTATTAAGAAATATAACGCAAGTTTTATAAATTTATTACAAAACAAGCAGTCTTGCTTTTATATCCATTTAACAAGATTTAAATCACCTCTAAACGGCATTAAATCATGTTTTGGAAAGATACGAAAAGCATAGTTATGTACTCCCGAAGAGAAATTGTGAAACTCCAAACAATACTCACCCTTATGGTTATCGTTTTTAGTTAGTTCCAACTCTATAATTTGCTCTGCTTTACTTATGTTGTCGTTTTCTTTATCGGCTATAATCATCTCTATACCCACATTTTCAGGGTTAATTTCCCCTGTGTATAAAATGATTTTTGCTTTAAAAGTTTGCCTTTCTAAAGAAAAACTTTCCATATTAGTATCCGGCAACTCCACATTGAGCAATTCCATATTGTTCCACTTTTCTTTCATCATTTTTTTCCACAAAGCATAAGTCAAAGCCTCTTTGTTATTGTCTTTGCTCAAAACATCAAATCGCTTAAACATAGGATTATAATACTTATCAAAGTAGTCGTCTAATTGACGCTTCATGGTAAAATGAGGAGCAATCTGTGCTATGGTGTTTTTTATATGGGCAATCCAACCAAGTGGCAAATCATCTACTTTATTAAAATAGGTAGGTATTATTTCATTTTCAAAAGTAGAATATATAACCTCAGCATCCAAAAGGTTCTGAGAATTTTGGTCTATGTATGTTTGTTTTTCACTCAAAGCCCAACCGGCTCCCGCTTTGTAACCCTCAGCCCACCAACCATCTAAAACAGAAAAATTAACCACACCATTCATTATTGCTTTTTCTCCACTTGTACCCGAAGCCTCCAAAGGACGAGTAGGAGTATTTAACCAAACATCTACTCCATGCACCAAGTGTTTTGCTACATACATATCATAATTTTCTATAAATATTACTTTGCCAATGAATTGTGGCATACGCGAAACGTTGATTATATTTTTTATAAGGTCTTGCCCCGCTTTGTCATTAGGGTGTGCCTTGCCAGCAAAAACAAAGCAAACTCCTTTGTTAACAATGGCTTCCAAACGATGTAAATCAGTAAACAAAAGTCCTGCACGCTTATAGGTAGCAAAACGCCTTGCAAAACCGACAATAAGTTTGTTTTCGCTTAATTGTGCAATTGTCTTTACATATAAGTTTGGACTCTCAGCTCTGCGTTGCAATTCGGTTTGAAGTCTTTGCTTTATAAATGTTATCAATTCTTTTTTCAAAGTTTGATGAGTTTGCCATACTTCTTTGTCCTCTACTTGATAGATTTTTTGCCAATAATCAGCATTGCTCTCATCTGCGAACATTTCTTTGCCAAAATATTTCAAATAAAGGTCTTCCCATTGCTTTGCTACCCATGTAGAAAGATGTACTCCATTGGTAACATAACCTATATTGACCTCATCTGCAAAATAGCCCTCAAACAAATATTGAAACATTTCCCTACTAACTCGTCCGTGTATTTTGCTTACCCCATTGACATTTGCCGAGCAATTGATAGCCAAAATACTGACAGAAAATTTTTCATTTCTATCTTCGTTGGACTTTCTACCCAAAAGCATAAAATCATCCCAGTCCAAAGTCAAACTCTCTGCATAACGAGAAAAATAAGCACGCATCAAATCCTCTGAAAAAACATCATGTCCCGCAGGTACAGGAGTATGAGTGGTAAATAATGTAGAACTTCTTACCAATTCCAAGGCTTGCAAATAAGGTAGGTTGTATCTATTTATATAATTGTTTAATCTTTCCAAAGAAGAAAAAGCAGAATGACCTTCATTGCTATGATACAAAACAGGAGAAAGTCCCAATTCTCTAAGCATACGTATACCTCCTATACCAAGCAATATCTCTTGTTTTAGTCGCATTTCGTTATCTCCACCATATAACTGACGAGTAATGGCTCGGTTTTCCTCTGAGTTTTCTTCTATATCCGTGTCCAAAAGATACAAAGGAGTAACACCCACATTACAAAGCCAAATCTTTGCCCACACTTTACCCGAAGGCAAATTTATAGATATTTTTTGCCACTTACCATTTGCATCCCTTACTGCAAGCAATGGAAGATGAGAAAACTTTTGTGCCTTTAATTCACTTTGTTGTTCTCCTTCGTGGTTTATTTGTTGCAAAAAGTAACCATACCTATACAAAAGCCCTATACCCACTATGTTTTTATTGGAATCTGAGGCTTGTTTTAGATAATCTCCTGCCAACATACCCAAACCACCAGAGAATATTTTCAAAGTGTCGTGCAAACCAAACTCCATAGAAAAGTAAGCAATCAAAGAATTGTTTTTCTTTTGTCTTGATAGCATATAGTCGTTGAAATGTGTTTCTACTTTGTCCATTTTTTGCAAAAATTTCTCATCTTGCAACAAACGACTGTAATCCTCCCTTGTCAAAGACTCCAAAAGTTGTATAGGAGAACGCTCCATATCAAAGAATTTTTCTTTGTCTATGGACTCAAACAAATCAAAGGCATCATAATTCCACGTCCACCAAAGATTTTGACTCAAAATCCTAAGAAATTTCAATCTATCTGGCAAAGAGGTTTTGATAAGTATTTTTTTCCACAAAGGTTTATCTCCCCAACTTGCTTTAACCTCCATAGAATAAGAAAGAGGTTGTTTGTGTATATAAAGATTTATTCTTTGTGAGGCTTTGTCCAAAGCAAGAGTGTAGGCTTTCTCATAATAGGAATAAAGATTTTGCCACTGCACCTGAGAGAAAATATATTTTGCATTTTCTTTCAAAGCCTCTATTTGAGTTTGAGACAAAGATAATAAAGTCAATATGTTTTCAGCTATTTCCTTTACAACCTCCTGTTCATTGTGGTCGGTACGATAAACGACTTTCAAAGATTTATTGTCTTCTATATTTTCCTTTACCCATAGTCCAAAACCAGCCAAAGTAGTAGTTATGCTTGGAATACCAAAAGCCATACTCTCCATAGGAGTATAGCCCCAAGGCTCATAATAGGAAGGAAATACAGTAAGGTCAAAGGCCGTTAGAAAATCAAAATATTTCATATCTATTTGCCCATCCTTACCATCGAGATAGGAAGGTACAAAGATTACATGTACATTTTCTTGCTCAGTATTTTGCAAACCACTTTGTTTTATAGAGGAAAGTATTGGGTCGTTTTGAGCGTTGTCCAAACGATGAGTAATATATTTGTCTTCTATTGGTTCATAATGTCCCGCAGGTACGGCTATAATGGCTATAATTTTCTTGTTTAACTTTTCTTTTTGATTGAGATTTTTAAGAGTATCTATAAAAACATCTATACCCTTATTCTTAAATTCATACCTTCCGCTATTTAGGACAAAAAAAGCATCCTCCTGCGGTCTATAATTGGAGGTCTTTTCAATGAAATCAAAAATTTTATTTCTTGCTTTTACTCTCAATCTATCAAACTCTGTTTTCTCGGGTACAAAACTGCCCTCAAAACCATTTGGAGTAATTTGCTCTGCACTCTTGCCAAAAAATTGCTTACATTCTTGGTTGGTTATATCGCTAACAGTGGTAAATACATCACTATTAAGTGCAGATATTTTTTCCAAAGAAAACTTTGCCCTCACATTGAAATCATTAGCTACTCTATTTGGCTCAAAATGATTTATCTCACTGTACAAAGGCAAATTATTTCCAGCCAAACATCTACCCAAAACAGTAGCATGAGTAGTAAAAGAGGTGGCTATTTGAGGTACATTTTTTTTCAAATATAGCAAACCACTCCCAGTCATCCACTCGTGGAACTGTGCTATTATTTTGTCTGTTGAGGAAAGATAGAAATTATAAAAAGATTCTATTATTTTAGCACTCGCATAACCAAAGAGAAACGGCTCTATATAGTCCCATCCTCCTGTCAAAGAATCTACTTGATAATTTTCCCAATACTCTGCAAAAATCTCGTCTTTATAAGAAAAATATTGAGTGTAAGGAACTAAAATAACAATGGGAGATTCTTTTATTTTCCATTTACCTATCTTAAACTCTATACCATTTTGTTTGGCGTACATTTTCCAAGAAAGAAACAAATTATCATCTTGCTCAAATTCAGAATCTGTTTGTGTCGCCTGTCCCAAATCAGGTCCTAAAAGTATGTGGTTGGGACCTATTTTTTTATTAATTGTAGGTATTTTTGTAACAACCACTGTGTGTATTCCACCTACTTTGTTGCACACTTCCCAACTTGTCTCAAATAAATAATCATAAGTATTCATTATAACGCTCCTTTTCTCTCTTTGTTTTTGAACTGCAAATATAAGAAAAATATAAAAAAAA
>CAZVEO010000079.1:0-10507 GCA_964626385.1 uncultured Bacteroidaceae bacterium | reverse complement strand
CCGTACCGGAAGGTGTGGCTGGAATACCTCCTTTCTAGAGAAAAAAGAATAAGAGGGAAAATTACGATAAAAGGCAAAGTATAAAGGAGATAGACTTTCTTTTTCTTACGCTACTAATTTGGTTTTGATATTGTCTTTTTTGCTATAAAAATAGTCGCGTAGCTCAGTTGGTTAGAGCACTACACTGATAATGTAGGGGTCGGCAGTTCAAGTCTGCCCGCGACTACTTTTTTTTTATTTAAGCAGTGCTATAAGACCACATGGCATTGCTTTTTTTGTGTTTGCTTATGAATAAAGTATATTTAAGAGCATTAGAACCCAGAGATATAGATAATATCTATACTTGGGAAAATGATGTTGAACAATGGGCTGTTGGTATAAATAATAGATTTATTTCCAAATATGATATAGAGAATTATATTCTAACGGCTCAAATGCAAGATGCCTTTACTTCTCAACAAATTAGATTTATCATAGATGTAAAAGAAAAAGAAAAAATATTTTCTGTAGGTTGCGTTGATGTATTTGATATAGATGTAAAAAATTTGCGTGCTTCTATTGGTATCTATATTACACCTAATTTTAGAAAACAAGGTTATGCTTTAAAGACCATTGCTTTGATTGAAAATTATGCAAAAAAAATACTTTGTTTCAATCAATTATACGCCTTAGTTGGTCAAAATAATACTAATTCCATTAAGTTGTTTGAAAAAGCAGGTTTCTTTTTGGTTGCCACTTTGCCACAATGGTTGAGGAGAAAAGACTATTTTGAAAATGTATTTATATATCAAAAAATATTATAACTCTCATGACAAAACCTACTTTAAAATTAAGCGATATAATAAAAAAACATAAAGTAATATTTTCTATAATTACCTTTTTCGCAATATTATGTTGTTGTGCTATAGTAAGTGTTATATTTTTTTTGAATGATAAGACTATTAATAAAAACGATGAATATATTTTTATTTACAGTAATGAAAATTTTGAACAATTATCCGATACGTTAGAGTATAGAAATGTGATAAAGAAAAATAGTGTTTCTTTCAGATTCTTTGCACACTTTATGAAGTTGGATGAAAATATAAGGGTTGGTCATTATTTGATAAAGAGTAATACATCTGTCTTTAAAGTAGTTAGAAGTTTGAGAAATGGTGAACAAGACCCTATTAAAGTAACAATAAACAGCCTTCGTACTGAGGAGGATTTTGCAAAAAAAGTTAGTCAAAAACTACTTGTATCAGAGAACGAAATAATTGATTATTGCGATAGTTTAAATTACGACTATGCTAACCAAATATTTTTTGATATACTCTCCGATACATATCAATTTTATTGGAATGCAAGTTGTAATACTATTTTCAATCGTTTAAAAAATGTTTCAGATAAATGGTGGAACAAACAAGAAAATACTTTGAAACAAATAGGATTAAATAAAAAAGAGGTTATTATTATTGCCTCTATCGTCCAACAAGAAACAACAAAAAATGATGAAAAACCTTTGATTGCAGGAGTTTATATAAATAGACTAAAAAAAGATATGCTATTACAGGCTGACCCTACTGTAAAATTTGCTGTGGGTGATTTTTCTCTAAAAAGAATACGTTTGGAGCATTTAAGGTTTGATTCACCTTTTAATACTTATATTTATAAGGGCTTACCTCCCGCACCAATATGTTTGCCAGAAATGAGTAGTATAGAGGCTGTTTTACATTATTCTAATCACAATTATCTTTATTTTTGTGCAAAAGAGGATTTTTCTGGCTATCACAATTTTGCTACCACTTTGCAAGAACACAACATAAATGCAAACAAATACCACAGAGCATTAAATCAAAAAAATATAAAGTAAATTACTTTGCTATTTATTGATTCCAAATTTGCCACGAGTAATCGGCTTGAGCAAATAGCATTTGCAAACCATCCACAACCTTTGTTCCTTGCCTGTGAGCAAGGGTTAGCAATGGAGTAGGTGAGGGATTGTATATTAGGTCAAAGACTATGTGTTGTCTATTTAGTTTATTGATATTTATATTAGGAATAGCCTCATTGGAAAACATACCGCAAGGAGTAGCATTGACAAACAACGTAATATTGTTAAAGTTCATATTATTAAGGGTGTCATACAAAATAGTATTGTCGCTATTTTTTTGTCTTGATACAAAAAAATATGGTATAGACATGGTTTTTAGGGCATAGCCTACACTTTTTGCCGCACCACCAGTTCCGAGTATGGCAACTTGTTTGATATGAATACCTTTTAAGTTTTGTTTCAAAGAATATTTAAATCCTAAATAATCAGTGTTATATCCGTATAGTTTTTTGTCTCTTATCCTAATGGTATTTACTGAATCTATATCTTTAGCTATAGGGTCAATGTAGTCTAAAAGAGGAATTACGCTTTGTTTATGTGGAGAGGTAACATTCACTCCCTGTAATAAAGAAGTATCTTCTATTATTTGAAATATTTCCTCTATCTTTTGTATTTCAAAGAGTTCGTATTTATAGTCCAAAAGTCCCAAAGAAATGAATTTTTGAGTAAAATATCTTTGAGAAAAAGAGTGAGATAAAGGGTAACCTACAAGTCCGAAAACACTTTTATTCATTGTCTTTTTTATGATTTTTATTCTTTTTCAAACCATTATAAATAAGGTAGGCTACAAATAAAACTCCCAAAACTAAAAGAACGTATGATAATTCACTACTATATTTGGAAATAACATCTTGCTGTCCCTTAGCTAAATAACCTACAAAAGCCAATATAGTGTTCCAAATACCAGCACCTAAAAACGTATACAACAAAAATGTAGGTAAAGACATCTTTGCCAAACCGGCAGGAATGGAAATCAATTGTCTAACACCCGGAACTAATCTACCGATAAATGTAGAGGCTTTGCCGTGTTTTATGAAGTACGCTTCCGCTTTATCAACCTTTGTTTTGCTTAACAAACACATTCTACCCATCTTAGATTCAGCAAATTTATAGATTATAGGACGACCAAGCCACAGAGCAAGCACATAGTTAATTAACGCCCCTATCATAGCACCAAGTGTACCAAATAGAACAACGAGAATGATATTTAAATTGCTGTCTTTCCCCAAGGCCTTATAGGCGGCAGGAGGTATAACAACTTCTGAAGGAAAGGGTATAAAAGAACTTTCCACTGTCATCAACAAAGTAATTGTTCCATAATTAAGATTATCATTATACCAAGCAATAACCTTTCCTATTGCATTTGGTTCTTCTTTTGTAGTCTGTTCGTTTTCTGCTTTGCCTACCATAGCAAAGGCAAACAAAGAAATAAATAAAATAAGTATTCTATTCATGTAATAATTCTTTTAAGCATCTAATATAATTCTTGTTTTTTAGCAAGTTAGGATAATTCTCCGCTATTTCATTGTGAAAATTCTTTTTTGTTATAATGTGTCTTAATGCCATTTTTGAGTATTCGATGTATTTATCATCTCTACAAGACAAATCCAACATAGCTAGATAAACAATATCATCCATTCTATTGTTTCTAATAGCATTGTCCAAAAGTTCAATTCCCACAAGCAAATCCTCTTCCTCTGCTTCTATGTAAGCCAAAGCAACGGTTGCAGCCAAAGAAACCATATCGTCCTCATCGTTAATAAAGTCCAAAAATATATCTTCACTAAGTTCTACAAAACCTTTGCTATACATACGGGCAGCAAAACTCATATAGTCTTGAGCATCATATTGAGCATCCATTACTTTATTCAAAAAACGCGTTGCCAACTTGTGATTGTTAAGCATTAGAAGACACTCTATAATTCCAAAGTTAGCCTCTGGCATCACTTCTCCAATTTGTTCTCCCTCAATGGCTTTTTGGTAATAAGGCAAAGCCTTGGAATATTCTTCTCTCGCTGTATATAGTTTTGCTATACCTTCATAATACAAATATGGTTCTAAGGAATATTTTATTGCTGTTAAAGACTCCTTTATATAAGTTTGTTCGTCTAATTGAGCTATGGCTATGTTGGCTTTGAGTGCGTGTCTTGTCTCATCTTCTTTGTCTATGGCAATGGCAAAATTAACCGCTTCTAATGCTTTGTCCAAATCATTATTTTCAAAAAACATAATAGCAAGAGCCATCCATACCTCGTCCTCAAAAGGCTCTTTGTCTATAATACTATTTAGAGTTTTGTAGATGAGTTTTTTTAGAGCCTCTGTTTTAGCGCAATCTATGTATATAGGGAGCAACTCCTCTCTATTTTCACTATTGTTCTTTAAAATATTTCTCAACAAAGCCTCTGCTGTCTTATAGTCTTTTTTAGATAATTTTATTTCTGCCAACAAACGAATATAATGGCTATCTGTACTATCTTTTTTTATCAACTCATTAAGAATTTCTTCGGCCTCTTGCAGGTTGGTATTTTTTTCAATATATATATTGGCAAGCATACAACTTAAATTATCAGATGCGTTGCATTTTAGAAAAGATTTGATAAGTTTCTCTGCTTCTATATATTGATTTTTGTTTAGATACAAAATAGCCCTGTTCAACACAATGTATTCATCTTCAGGGAAAATTTCATAGGCACGCAAAACAACTTCTTCCCACTCTTTTTCTTTCTCGTTGTCTTCGTAATATTCCATTATATCCAAAAAATCAAACGAATCAAACCATGAATGCTCTCCTGTGTTTATCATGGTTTCATACCTTTTGACAAGTGCCTCTCTTTCTTCCATATACATTCTCTTTTCTTATTCTTTTTTTTATGATAGATGTAGAAAAAAGTTATCTCATTTCCTTAGGAATCATTGCAACACGATGCAAAACATTGTTTTTAAATATTATATAAATGTTTCCCATATAAAACCATTGTTGGTCGCTTCCGTCAAAATTGATCTTAACACTACGTTCGGGCTTTCCCCAACTTTGTTCAACCATATCCATAGTCATTCCGCTAATAAGTTCTTTTTGGCAAATTGCTTTATAGTAAGTAGGGTAGGTATCTCTATATTTTTCTATTTTTTCTGTAGATAAATATTTGTTAAAAGACAGCATATCTCCTAAAGCATAGTCCTCAGGCATATAGAATTTTCTTCCTTTGGAATTTCTCATAAGCAATTGGAATTTACCATCTCTAACCACAACATCCAAACAATGAAAAATATCTCCTTGATGCAAAGTTAGTGGTCGCTTTCTTCTAATATCTATTACCTCCAAAGGAAATTTATCACCTCTTACAGTAAACTCCCTATCTTTGTATTGTTGTCTGATTTTTTTGTAAAAACTATCTACCACAAAAGCAAATAAGTGTCTTTCTTTCTTTGTTGGGTATTTATAATATATTGTATCTTTAGAATTTATTTGTACCAACTTAAGATAAATATTAGTTAAACTCTCTGCATCAAAAGCAACATCTTTAACCTCAAAAGTTTTATCTTTAAGATTTTTAGCCTTTGCTATGGGATACTCAAAAAAAGAGTATTTTCTACTATCGTCAGGGTAGTTATATAGACGCTGTCCGTTATAAAGTCTTTCTAAAGTAGCATCCGTTACAACAGGAAGAGTTAGTTTTTGACCTATCAATTGTTCTGGTACTATGGCATAGTTGGCATTGGTATCGTATTTTATCAAATTCAAATCCTCAAAAGCGTAGGTTTCATGTGGATATTCGTTTTTGTTAGCATTGTAATATGACATGGGAGTAAAAGGAAAATGATATTGATTGTAAAAATTTTGATATTCATAAAAAATTGTATCTGAAGTATTTCCAATTAACAACTTCATAAAAGGATGACGCATTTTAGAGAAATCTCTCATTTCGTCCACAGCTTTATAAATCTTGTTGTAAGCAAATTGGTCAGCGATATAGTCCAAGACAATAAACCATTTTCCTTGCAAAGAGTTAAGTTTTTCTTTGCTCATGCGAGAAAGTTTATAAAAAGTTACGTCGCTTTTATCTCCTTTTTCGTGTTTTGCTATGTTTCCTACAAAAAAATAGTTAAGTAATTCATCATTAACATTCTCCAAATAAAGAGTTTGTCCTGTTAAGGCAAAAGGTTTGACCATAAAATTCATATATTCTTTATAATCATTTTGGTCAAAATCAGGCAAATTAACATAGTCCTTTACTTGTGCTTGAGTTGTATTAGTTAATAAACTAATAAGCAAATATATAACTAATAATATATTGATTCTTTTCATTTCCTTTACTCCTCTTTACAATTTCTTGCAAAAATACAAAAAATAATAGAGACTACTATAAAAAGTAACCTTTTTTTTGATAAATCGTACAAAAAACGGTTCAATTGATGTTTTTCTTTGCAAAATTATCTTTGAATAGAGTGAGATTTACAAATATTTTTATGATGCAAATAGATATTATAACACTGTTTCCTAATACATTAAAGGGCTTTTTTGAAGAGTCCATCCCAAAAAGAGCGCAAAACAAAGGTTTGTTGACCATAAATTTACACAATTTAAGAGATTATTCGCTTAACAAACATAAAAGTGTTGATGATTATGCTTTTGGTGGTGGAGCAGGTATGGTTATGCAGATAGAACCGGTGGATAATTGTATTACTCAACTTAAAAAGAAATATGATTTTGACGAGATTATTTATACGGCTCCAGATGGAGAAGTTTTAACACAACAACTTGCAAATGAACTATCTTTAAAGAAAAATATCTGTATTCTATGCGGGCATTACAAAGGAGTGGATGAAAGAATAAGGGAGCATTTGGTAACAAGAGAAATTTCAATAGGTGACTATGTACTCAGTGGAGGCGAATTGGCAGCCGCAGTTATAACAGATAGTATTGCAAGATTGATTCCGGGTGTATTAAATGATGAGCAAAGTGCTTTAAGTGATTCATTTCAAGATAATTTATTGGCTCCTCCTATTTATTCTCGTCCTGCAGAATATAAAGGTTGGAAGGTACCAGATGTGCTTTTGTCTGGCAATGAGGCAAAAATAGAGGAATGGAAGTACAACCAAGCACTTTTGCGTACCAAAGAAAGAAGACCGCAACTTTTGGAAAATATATAATTTATTAGAATACAGAAAAATAACTTTAAAACACTTAAAGCCTTATTCAACATAGAGCAAAGCACCTTTCAAATATTCTCCTTCAGGGTGGAATATGCTTTGAGGGTGGTCAAAATTGTGAGGCAATCGTCTCACTATTCTCACATTTCTTTTTGATAATAAAGCACAGGAAAACAGCATTGTATAAAAATCAACTGAACTAATGGCTTGAGAACAAGAAAATGTAAAAATAAAGCCTCCGCTTTTGATTTTTTGCATAGCCTTTTGATTAATGTTTCTATAACCCCTGAGTGCTTTTTGACTATCTTTGTTGTGTTTAGCAAAGGCTGGAGGGTCTAAAACTATTATATCATACTCGTTTTTTTCTATTTGGTCTAAGTAGTAGAGTACGTCCTCTGTTACCATTCTGTGTCTGTTTGTAAAATCATTGATTTCTACATTTTTCATGCATATATCTGAGGCTTTTTGAGAAATATCTACGCTTTCCACAAAGGTTGCACCTCCTTTGAGTGCTGCCATAGAAAAGCCTCCTGTATAAGAAAAACAATTTAACACCTTTTTGTCTTTGGCTAATTGACTTAAAAGGTTTCTGTTTGAGGCTTGGTCCAAAAAGAAACCTGTTTTTTGACCTTCTTTATAGTCAATCAGGAATCTACAAGAATCTTCTAAAGCAATAAAATAGTTTTCTTTACTTTCATTGTACAAAAATTCGTCTTTACTGTTTTTGTCTTTGCCAAGTGTAGAGGAAGATTTGGAAAAAATTGTTTTAATATTTGGTAATAAGAAGGTAAGAGCATTTACAATAAAGTTTTTATTTAAGTACATACCAATAGAATGAAATTGCAAAACGACATTTCCATCATACCAGTCGGCAATAAGTCCACACAGTCCATCACCTTCAGCATTAATCAAGCGAAACATTGTATTTTCCTTATTATCAAACAGTCCTAAAGTTTTTCTATACTTTATTGCTTTATTTATTTTTTTTATAAAGAACTCTTGATTGATTTCTTCTTTCTCAAAACTCAAAACCTTTACTGCTATGGTTTCATTTTGCCAATAGCCAACAGCAAGAAAATCATTGTCATAAGAATAAACCTCTACTATATCTCCTTCTTTTAAAGAATTGTCTTTCTTATATATAGCACCAGAAAAAAGCCATGGGTGTTTTCTTTGTAAAGACTTTTCTTTCCCCTTGAAAAGAGTAATTTTTTTCATAAATATTTAATGTTTTTTATAATGGTTTCTACGTCTGTTTTTGTGGAATAGTTGCGTGCATACAATAAGTTTAATCTATGTATAGTTTCTTCTTGCAAAGATATATTTTTGATATTGTCTGTAACACTAAGAACTGAGGCTTTTATTTTGGGTAAGTCGTTGTATTTGCCATCCAAATAATTATAGCCAACGAATGTTTTTTTAGCACAAAAAACGAGTATATTATTCTTTATTGCCCTTAAAGGTCGTTTATAAAAGAAGACCAAAACCCATGTAAACAATAAAAACAACAAAGAGAAAACAAAGTCCAAAAGTCTTTTTTTTCTACGATTTTCTTCTGAAGATATTACATTTACACTTATTACGTATGCGTCCGCAGGAGTGCTTATACTATTACTTCCTATGATAAAATTGCTAACCTCCGGCACTATGGTAAATTTTACTTTGCTATCATTTAACTTGCTCATAGTTTTTATTATAGTGCTTTGGCTTAAGTCTTTGGCACAAAAAATAATTTCTCCTATTTTATAAATTCTTATAATTTCTTCAAGTTGAGAAAGATTGCCGAGAAAATAACTTCTGTCTTCATTTTCTTTTGGCGCAACCATTCCTATAAACTCGGGAGTAAGATTGGTCTGCTTTAACAAATTAGCAACTCTTTGGCTCTCTTCTTTTTCGCCTATTATGAGATATTTGTTTGCATATTCGTTTTCTGTTTTGCCTGCTTTAAATAACAAGAATTGTTTTATCTTTCTTATAATCCAAAGTATGAAAAAACTTAGAAAAGAACACATTATAACCATAGCACGAGAGTATCTTTCCTCCGAAGGCAAAAGAGAATAGAAAACCAATAAGGCAATCATTCCTGTAAATACTCCGTACAAAAGTTTATAGGGTTTAAATTTTTTCTCATATCCTCCAAATATATAGACAAAAAATTGTATTATAAGAGCGTAAATGGGCAAAACCATAATTATATAACTTATAGGATAATAGTTAGGGTCATTCCAGTAAGTTGTTGCCCAAAATTTTTCCAAGTAAAAGAAAGATATATATAAACAAACAAAGTCAATAAGAGGTATAATAGCATTTTTGAATATACGTTTTGCCATAGCCAATGAGGCTCTAAACCATATAGCCAATTTAAGCAAGAAAGACAAAGAACGGGTTTTCAAATGTTTTTTTGCAAAAATATCCATGGCGTTATAAAAGGTATAAACATAATTTAATGATCCCTTTTTTGTACTCTCGCCTTTGTAGTGTATTATCTGAGTATCAGCAAAATAATAATTATCATAACCTGCTAAGGTTATACGATAAGATAAATCTATATCTTCGCCATACATAAAAAAAGTTTCGTCCAATAGTCCGCATTTGTCCAAACATTCTTTTCTCAAAAGCATATAGGCTCCTGCAAGTATATCAACCTTATTTGTTTGTTCGTAGGACAAATGCCCCATATAATACCCGCAATAACGTTTGGACTTTGGAAATAAAGAACTTAGCCCCGTCATTTTGCAGAAACATACCCAAGGTGTGGGAAAACCACGCTTACTTTCTTTGAGAATTTTGCCCCGTCCGTCTATCATTTTAACTCCAAGCCCTCCTGCCTTTGGATGAGTGTCCATAAAGGATAAACATTTTGTAAAAGTATCTTCCTCTACAACAGTATCTGGATTAAGCAAAAGTATGTATTCGCCTTTAGCAAGTTTGATGGCTTGATTGTTTGCTTTGGCAAAGCCCACATTTTTTTTATTTTCTATCAGTATAACCTCTGGAAATTTATCCTTCAACATCAATATAGAACCATCAACAGAGTTGTTATCAACTACAAAAATTTCTGTTTCTATATTGTTGATAGCCTTTTTAACACTCTTTAAACAATGCTCTAAAAAATGTTCTACATTATAATTGACTATTACTATGGATAATTTCATTAGGTAAAATTTTCTTGCAAAATTATAAAAAAACTTTTTCCTATATACAAATACCATAATCTATTTTTGCAGTAAGGTCCAAAAAAAGAGGTCAAAAAAAATTTTTCAGGAAATCGCGTAAATAGGTATTTAAAAGTAAAAAATAAGGTAACTATTATTGATTATCAATTACTTAACCTTTTTCGAAGGGTCAAAATTGGGCATTTTTCTTGAAAATCAGCGTTTTCGAGAGGTTTTTTGAAGAAAAATTTTTAGAAAACGAGATTTTACAACAATGAATCTTCGTTTCATTTCGACGAATCTTCGTTTCGATTTCTCGAAACGAAGA
>CAZVEO010000078.1:0-10748 GCA_964626385.1 uncultured Bacteroidaceae bacterium | reverse complement strand
TTTTAAATAGGTATTTACGTGATTTCCCGAAATTTTTTTTTGAGAGGTGTTTTTTAGGGTTTTTATAGGTTAGCAGAGGTTGCACCCACAGGGTGTTTTATAAGGGTAGAGTCGTTACTTTTTTCATCAATTCCTTACACCGAGTTAGCGTGAGTTTAGGTGGTTTTTTTGACCAATATTGTTACTTCTTTGTGTGCCTATCCTTTCATGCCAAACAAACCACACCTAAAAGTTAATTTTCCACCACACTCATCAAAACAATCTGCCCAACCAATTGAAATTCTTCAACTTCCTTACAAAAAGTTAGCGTTTATTATTTACAACAACTCACAACAAAAAAAAGAGATGGAAAACTCAAATTCCATCCCTTTTCTATTATATAAAATCAATGTATCTATTGTTGTAAAGACAATATTTTCTTAAAAAATACATTATTCTTTATATGCTATAGCTTCTATTTCTACTAGAACTCCTTTTGGCAATTTTACAACTGCAAAAGCAGCCCTTGCCGGTAGGGTTTCTGTAAAGTATTTTGCATAAACTTCATTCATAGCAGCAAAATCGTCCATAGAATTAAGCAAACAGGTTGTCTTGCAAACATCATTAAAAGAGTAACCAGCCTCTTTAAGTATTGCTCCAACGTTCTCCAAAGCCTGCGTGGTTTGTGCTGTAATACCTTCTGGTATTTCTCCATTAGCAGGATTTACAGGAATTTGACCTGAAATAAATAACATTCCATTACCAGCCTTTATAGCCTGAGAATAAGGTCCTATTGCTGCAGGTGCATTATTTGTTTTTATAACTTTATTCATTTTATTAAAAAACTTTTATTTGTTTATTACTATTTTTTGTTGTGTTGTTTTACCCTTAGATTCTACTCTTATTATATAAGAACCGTTGTCTATGTTTGGTAAGGAGAATGTCTTATTGGTCAAATCTACATTCTGTTCTTGATAAACAACTTGTCCCAAAACATTGACAATAGAAACTCTTTCTGCATTATTTATTGAAGAGATTAGAACAAAAGTTCCGTTAGTTACAGGATTTGGCACAACAGAGAAAGATAAACCATTTTCCACACTCTCTATAGAAGAATTAGGCAACACGGTTACAGTCTTTGACTGTGAATAAGTAGAAGGACAAGAGCCTATTTGTACCAAAACTCTATAAGAAAACTCTCCAACCTCGTCAAAGGTTTCTGTGTAAGAAGTAGTAGTTACATTGATTGTCTCATAAGTAGCAAAGTTATCAGAAGATTTTTCCCAAGCAACAACATCTCCTCTCCTACCCGACAATGTAAAAGTACCTTGACTATATTTAACTACAGATTCATTTGCGAAATTAACAACCCCTCCTCTTGATATTTGTACATCTATAAGGACTGTATTAGAGATATCGCCTATAAGACCATTGGAATAAACTATACGTCTAAACTGAGTGCTATCAGTTAGAACAGGAGGTTGATAACTTTGTTGATTATTAACACCATCTGCTTCAACCCAAATATTACCTTCTCTTTTTTGCCAAAGATAAGTAAAATTGCCAAAACCACCGCCTGGTTCATTACCTGTTATTTGTCCCGGTTGTGTTTGTTCACACACCTGAGGAGTAGTAGCAGTTATTGTATTATTTGTTATAGCAGGATGTGAAGTTTGGAAACTAATTCTACTACTATAAGCCGTACCATATTCATTGGTTACAAAAGCCTTAACATAATAAGTTTGGCCACTTATCAAACCACTTACACTATAATTGTAAGAGCCCAAAGAAGAACCACTAACATAGATAATAGTATCATTATTATCCAAATTCAAATCTATAGAAGCATCATCGGTTAAAACAAACCCTTTTGATACAAAAGTAGTATCACCTATAGATTGAAGGTTAGCAGTCAAAGTTGCTGATGTTTCTTCAATGTTGCTTGCGTTTTGCACTGAAACAAAACCCAAACCAGAAAGAGTGTTTACACTTCTAATAGGTCCAAGAAGTGTATCGGATGCATTCTTTATGAAAGAACGATAATAATAAGTTGTTCCTCTTTGCAATCCTGTTATAGAAATAGAAGCAATATTTATTGTATCAGACATATTATTATCATAAACAGCACTATCCTCCACAAAAGGACAATCCTCTGAAGTAGAGTAGACTATACCTTTTGCTGTTATACTTTGCAAACCTTGATAAAGAATTCTACCACTTGTAGAAAAAGAAGTTTTTGTTATATTTGTGGAATTACCTGTTTCAAGCATAGGAGTTTCACTATTGAAACTAAACATATACAAAGAATCATTAACCTTAAACATAGAAGTAAAGTTAATGTCGTTTATAGGTGTTGTTCCATTTGCACGAGATATTCTATTGGAAGAATTACGTGTAAAATAATTCCTATTGGAATTGCCAACAAAAGCCCACTGAGCTTCATTGTAATTAGTCATAGTACCTACAGCAGACTCTATAAACCAACCTCTATCAGAAGCATTAACATTTATAGTATTACTTCCATTGTTATACCAATTAAGTAATTTTGTCCAATTACCATGATGTATAAGTATTCCCGCACTTGGCAAATAAGCATCCCAACCTGTTTTACTTCTAGCCTCTACGGTAAAAAACTCTTGCGTTCCATTTACTCTTACCAAATAAGCAGTATCATTACCACCTTTTATAACCGGAAGTCTTATAGAATCTCTACTAACAGTAAGAGTATCCATTTTAGCAAGCCAATCCAAAGCCATTTTTTCACTTGCAGATAAATTAGGAGGAGTTTTTTGACTGTTATTGTAGCAACCAGAACACATTAAATCATAGTATCCTGTAGAATAGACAGAAGAAACCGCTCCACCTCCATTATTATAAGTATCATAGTAATCTGGAAGTCCTAAGGCATGACCAAACTCATGACACATCACACCTATGGAACCCATAGTGCTTGCAGAGGCTTTTTCTGGACCACAAACATAATGAGAGAAACGTACTCCATCTTTTACAATAGAATTTGGTACATCTGATTGGTGAGGCCAAACCTCATCAGTATTGCCTGTTGAAGATTGAGGAGTGCCCGCATACATAACAAATACACAACCAACTTTATTGGTATTGCCCGAAGTTACATTGGCAAAATTAGCATAATTTACATCAGCATCTGCTGCATTGATAGCATCTCTTGCTAAATATTGACCATTGTTTGCATAGTAAGAACTTGTGTGATTAAGGGTGTAAGGTCCTACAACTCTAAATTTCATATCAAACTTACCACCTGATTGAGAATAAAAATATTCTCTTACACTACCATTACCTTGAAAATTATCTTGAGCAAAATAATTATAAAAATCTTGAGCAGTATATTGGAAAGTTTTATCTGTGTAATTAACCAAAATCACCAATATACTATCGGAAGCAACAGTAGGAATATCTGTATAGGCTTTTTCAACAGGACCAAACTTTTTCATATTCTCTTCCCTCTTGCTTTCTATTTGAGAAGAAGAAAAAAACATATTTTTTTCTATGTTTCTCAAAAAATCTTTTTCTGTTTGAGAGCGTTCTTGCTCATTGCAAGCCAAAACAGAAGAAGGCACCATATTTCCCTCTGCATCCCTCATTGCATAGACCCAAGAGCCTTCCTTATCATGCAAAAGAGTATAGCCATCCAAAGTATTAGCCCAATTAAGTCTTTCATCACCAGAAAGTATTAAAGTTAGATTTTTACCATTTGGCTGTTTGATATTAACAGGTGTTTTATCTGCAGGTACAGCCATAGTTACAACACTCACCAAGAGCATCATAACCATTAAGAGTTTTTTCTTTATTCGCATAAACATAGTTATATTATTATTTTATCACTTTACTCTAAATGTACTAATCTCAAAAAAACATACCATCAATACACGGCACGTTACAATTTGCAAAATTATATTTTTTTATTGTATGTACAAAATATTAAAACAGAAAAAAGTAACGGTCATTATTTTGACCGTTACTTTTTTCTTTGTTATTATAGATAATTTATTATCTATTGATGACAATTTTGTTGGTAGATTTAGCACCATTTACTTCTACTGTGTAGAAATAAGTTCCGTTGCTCATATTAGAAGTATTGATGTTTGTTCTATAAGCAAAACCAGCTTCTTTCTTACCTTGATTTTCGCTCATAACAACTCTACCCATTACGTCCATAATAGTAATATTTACATCACCACTTTGTGTAAGAGTATAAGACAAAGTAACTTTATCTGTTGCAGGGTTAGGATAAACTTGCATATCAGAAGTTGCATCTGCCTTAACATTCTCTATAGAAGATGGTGGTTCTGGAGCATCGTTTATTATATCAGAAACAACCAAACGTATAGCAGGAACTGAACCACTTGATGCTCTTTGAGTAGGCCAATACCAACCCCAGTCATATTGTGTAGAAGCCATAGCTGAAGTAGGTGACCAGATTAATATAGAGTAAGGACTGCTAAATGAGAATGAAGTCCAAAGGTCATAATCTTTTGCCACATAGAATTTACCATTAGAACCTACTTTGGTATAGCAAGCGTAAAAAGTTGTTGAATCAGCCAATTGGAAACCTTGGTAAGTAAATGGCATAAATATAGTATTGTAATCACCGTCCTCAAATCTTTCTATGCTATCTGCAATTTGACCATTGTTTAATTCTGCAGCAAGTACATTGTGCTCATAAGATTCTATTGGCATTTCTTGGTCATCCAAAGCCTCTATAATAGCCTCATCCCAAGTAGTAGCTTCACCATTCCAGTACCAAAGAGATGCCTTTATTGAAGCACCTGCCTCACAAGAATCTATTGCAGGAACAACCTCTACACCAGCAGCATAAACAGGAGTATTTATCTTATTAGTGTATTTGGTATATGCAACACAAGCCCTATATCCATTAGAAGAAGCGACTTCTCCTTGAGAATATACACCTGTTTGTTGCCAGTAATAATCCCAAACACCAGAATATCTTTCAAGGAAAATACCCATATCCTTTTGCCAAGTATAGTGATTGCTTCTTGCACCATCTTCTCCTGATATATAATAATAAGCAGTATCCACATTTATGCTTTTTTCTACAGCTTGACCCTGCTCTTCTATAGTGTAGTATACATCTGCTGTGTAAGCATAAGCACCTGCCACATCGCCTGGCTGAGGAATAGAATTAGTATCAACAGTTACATACTCATAACGATAAGCGTTACCATTGGTGTCCACTGTTATTTTATTTGCCAATGTTATAGGAGTAGCTGTAGATGCACTGTCCAAGAAGTTAAACGCAACATCACCACTTCCTGATTGAGAAAGGGAATAAAAACTATTAACAAGTCTAAGATTTGTTGCTGTTGCACTACCTGTATTTTGTACTACAGCATAAGAACGGAATCCTTCAGGTTCCAAAATAGAAGGTATTTTTCTATAACCATCTGCTATAACATAAGAAAGAGCTTCTATTCTCTCTTCTGGAGCATAAGCGTAAGAAATATTGTCCACAAACCATTGTAGACACATATTGTAATTACCAGCAGGGTTATATACTCTCAAACGAATATAAACTTGTTGATTTGGGGTAGCCACGTTGCAATTGGAAGTACCTGTTGGAATGTTAACAATCTTTCTACCATACAAATTTGTAGATGCCCAAGAATCATAAGTATATCCATCAAGACCATTAATATTGAAAGCAACAGAGTCATATGAACCAGCCGCAAACTCAGGGTCAGTAGACCAATCTACAAAATATTGATCTCTATTACCTAAGCATTGCAAAACTTGAACAAAGTGAATATCAATACTACTACCATTGGTAAGTATAGGATTATTCAACTTTATAAAAGCGTCTATTGTTGCTGTTTGTTCAACAGTGTACATATTTATACCCACAAAACCATTGTTGATATCCATAGGAATAGAAGCATTTTCATTAGGTTCAAAACTATCTACCCATGTCTGCCAGTCGGCAACAGATGTACCTGTAGAAGTTCTCCAATATCTCAAAGTCCACCATTCTTCTATATCCAAAGTATTATCCAACAATACAAATTCATTTATAGAAGAATGTCTTGCTGTTTGTCCTAAGGTATAGGTAGAAGCATCGCTAAAATCACAAAGTGCATTCGTGTTATCAGCGTAGGACTTTAAAATAGGACTACAATGAACATTTTTGTTCATCATTTCTGATTGTGCTTTAAATGTAAGCAAATCATTTTTGTTAATCATCTTTGCTGATATGTTATCTAACTGTGCAAACACTCCCACAGAACCTAACATCATTGCAAAAACCAACACTAATTTTTTCATTGTTTTTGAGTTTTTTGTTAATTATTTTCTATTTATTAATTCAAATTGCAAATTTAATATAAATTATTCAAATTGCAAGTATAAAATACTTTTTTTGATAACCTATGTTCAATTGCAAAAAACATACCGCTCCTATTTTTCTAAGAAAGTGAAGTAAGTTCTTGCTTAAGAGCCAAAAGTTTTGTTTGACAATCACTGAGTTTTTTCTTCTCTAAGGCTACAACATTTTCGGGTGCATTGTTTACAAATTTTTCATTAGACAATTTCTTGTTTATAGAAACAATAAACCCCTCATAGTATTTTATTTGCTCTGTTATCTTTTTTATTTGTTCTTCTTTATTAATATTCTCATTAAGTGGAATAAAAATCTCTGTTGTCCTGACCATCAAAGCTATAGTTCCTTCTTGCTTATCTTGTATAAAATTAATTTTTTCCACATTAGCAAGTTTTACCACAATGCTTTCATATTTTTGAATCACTTCCTTATACTCATTTTCCTTTACAAAGCACTGCAAAGCCTGTTTCGGAGATAAACCTTTGGAATTTCTCAAAGAACGCACCGCAACAATAATTTCCTTAATAAAGGCAAATTCCTCCACCATAGGATTTTTTTGCTTACAAGTTGCAGGATAAGAGGTATTCATAAGAAACTCTTTTTCTTTTCTTTCTCTTAGATTGTGATAAATTTCCTCTGTAACAAAAGGCATAAAAGGTTGCAGTATCTTCATTAGATTTTCAAAAATATCTATTACTTTCTCGTAAGTGTGAGCATCTATTGGTTTTTGATACTCTGGTTTTACTATTTCCAAGAGCCAAGAACAGAAATCATCCCAAATAAAGGTATAGATATTTTTTAAGCATTCGCTAAGACGATATTTTTTGAAATCATCTTCTATTTGCAACAAAACAATATTCATTTTTTGCTTAAACCACTCTATTGCAAGCAAAGAAGACTGAGGCTGAGCGATGGTGGCTACTTCCCAACCTTTTACCAAACGCAAAGCATTCCATATTTTGTTGGAGAAGTTTCTACCTTGTTCGCAATAAGCCTCATCAAAAGGCAAATCATTACCAGCAGGAGAAGACATAAGCATACCCATTCTTACACCATCTGCACCATATTGGTCTATCAAAAGCAAAGGGTCAGGTGAATTGCCAAGAGTTTTTGACATTTTTCTACCCAATTTATCTCTTACTATACCAGTAAAATAAACATTCTTAAAAGGTACTTGTTTTCTAAACTCCAAGCCTGCCATTATCATACGAGCAACCCAGAAAAAAATAATATCAGGTCCCGTTATCAAATCAGAGGTAGGGTAATAATAGTTGATTTCCTCATTGTTCGGTTCATTTATACCATTGAAACAACTTATAGGCCAAAGCCAAGAAGAAAACCAAGTATCCAATACATCCTCATCTTGCCTTAAATCCTCTATTCTTATGTTTGGATTTATCTTTCTAAACTTTTCAAAAGCCTCTTGTAAAGAAGGAGCAACTACATACTCTGAGCCTATTTGACCATTAGTAGAGTCCATTATATAATAAGCCGGTATTCTATGTCCCCACCAAAGTTGCCTGCTAATACACCAATCCTTTGTATCCTCCATCCAATGACGATAAGTATTGATAAACTTCTCAGGATGGAATTTGATATCGCCCGATTCCACGGCTTCGAGAGCTGGTTTTGCCATTTCTTTCATTTTGCAAAACCATTGCAAACTCAATTTTGGTTCTATAGGAACAGAAGTTCTTTCCGATAAACCTATTTTGTTGTCATAGTCCTCTATTTTTTCTATCAAATCGTTTGTCTGCAAATCCTCAACAATTTTTTTTCTGCATTCAAACCTATCCAATCCTTTATATTGCAGGCCATTTTCGTTAAGAGTTCCATTATCATTGAATATGTTTATAGAAGATAGTTTGTGTTTTATGCCAAGGTTATAGTCATTGATATCGTGCGCAGGAGTAACTTTCAAGGCTCCGGTTCCAAAACTCATATCAACATAATCATCAAATATAACCGGCACTTGTCTACTTACAACAGGTACTATCAACTTTTTACCTTTAAGAAAAGAATATCTTTCATCATTAGGATTGACACAAACAGCAGTATCACCCATTATGGTTTCTGGACGAGTGGTAGCAACTACTACATATTTGTTTTGTTCTTCTGCTATTTTATAACGCAAATAATAGAGTTTGGAATGTTGGTCTTTGTATACTACTTCCTCATCACTAAGAGCAGTCATAGCCTTAGGGTCCCAATTGACCATACGAACACCTCTGTATATATAGCCTTTGTCATACAAATCACAAAAGACTTTTATAACAGCTTTGCTCATATCCTCGTCCATTGTAAATTTGGTTCTTTCCCAATCACAACAGCAACCTAAGGTTTTTAGTTGTTGAAGTATTACACCTCCTTTTTCTTCTTTCCATTGCCAAGCATATTTGAGAAATTCTTCTCTTGTCAGGTCGCTTTTGTTTATACCTTTTTCTTTTAAAAGATTAACAACCTTTGCTTCTGTTGCTATACTCGCATGGTCTGTACCTGGCACCCAACAAACATTTTTGCCATTCATTCTCTCTTTTCTGCAAAGAACGTCTTGTATGGTCTCATTAAGCATATGTCCCATATGCAACACGCCAGTTACATTAGGAGGAGGAATAACTATGGTATAAGGTTTTCTATTATCGGGTACGGAATGAAAAGAGTTGTTTTCCAACCATCTATCATACCACTTTTTCTCTACATTTTTTGCTATGTATCTTGCTTCCAACTCTGCCATAAATGGATATTTATCAATTGTTATCTTTTAATATTCTACCGGTATCTGCATCTTTAAGGTCTTCATAGAAATGTGTTTTGTCAAAATATTCTATACTTCTAACCTCTGTGTATTTCAAATCATTGGCATCATAGACAGAACGTTTTGTCCAATTAAAAAACTTATCTTTTTCGTACTTATAGTAGTACTCTATTGTTTTTACCTCTTTGCTATCCACTGCCACCTCACTTAATAGATTATCATGCTCATCATAAGTATATGTATAGGAAAGTATTTTTTTATCATTTCTATACACATCTTTTTTTATCAATCTTGCCTCATCGTCCCATTCGTATGTTTCTCTTTTTATTACCTTATCATTTCTCAACATTGTAGTTTCCATAACTAAATTATTAAAGGCACGTTTGTAATTAACCTTATCTACGTTGGAATTACGTTGATAGGTAGTAACCGTTGAAATCAAAGAATCAGCCGGACCATAATAATATTTTATCAATTTATTTGAGTTTTTGTTGTCACTACTTATACTTCTTTCCACGAGCAACCCCTTAGTATTATAGGTAAGAAGTTCATCTCTGACAACTTTATTTGCTCCACCTCTACTGTTTGGATAGGATACTTCTTTTATGGTTACAAGCCTACCTATGTTATTATAGGTATAAGTGGTAACACTAACCACTTTGCCATCTTGTTCCGTAAGCGTTTCTTTTACAAGTTGTCTTTTATTATTGTATTCGTAGGAAGTTTTTCTATCTTCCTTACCTCCTATAAAATTGAGTCTATTGTCTAACAATCTATTATCAGAAAAAGTTAATTGATAATCTTCTATAAACGAGGCTCTCTGGTTCTTGATAGTAGTATCAGCCTCAAATTTCATATACCTCAAGGTTTTCACATACCCCATTAAGTTGAAATCATTGGTTGTATGAGCAACCTCTTGCGAATGCGCATAAAAAAAAGAACAACAAACAACACTAAAAAACAGACAAAAATATTTTCTCATACTCTCTATAAAAAGTTTAATTTTCCAAATACAAAAATACAACAAAAACATTTATGAATTGTTTTTTTATACATATTTTTATTTTAGAAATATATTATTATAAGTTATTATGGATTCACCCGCACCCACAGGGTGTTTTATAAGGCGCTTAAGCGCATGAGAAAAAATAGTGGCTTCGCCTTATCTCAACCTATGATAACTCATTATAACTTACACTAACCTATAAAATAAAAAGTAACGGCTATGCTCCTATAAAACAGGCTGAGCCTGTGCCCTTATAAAACACCCTGTGGGTGCAGGCACAGCCTGTTCTATAAGACGCAAAGCTTTAGCCGCAGGCTTTTTTTAAGGGCTCTGCCCGTATAGAACAGCCTCAGGCTGCAGGCTCAGCCTGTAACCTATAAAAAAAAACAAAAAAAGTAATGGCTCTGCCCTTATAAAAGTAGGCTGAGCCTACAAAAATCGGTTTACTGAGAATCAATGAGTTACAAAAAAAAAGTGTGCACGCGTTTGGTCAGGTCAAAAAATCTTCGTAACTTTGTAAGAGAAAAAGATACCTACCACAAAATTAACGATTTTTACCCTTTTAACTATCTGATAATCAATAACAACGAATCTTCGTTTCGAGAAATCGAAACGAAGATTCGTCGAAATAAAACGAA
>CAZVEO010000077.1:0-10925 GCA_964626385.1 uncultured Bacteroidaceae bacterium | reverse complement strand
TAAAAAATACAAAAGAAAGTATGTATTATTACAATGGTAAAACAATAAATTTACCTATTAATAACAATCGTTGTACAATAAATTACGAACTCTCCCAAGAGATAAACAATGCAAAAGTAGTGATATTAAACACTTTGGGTAATATTGTTTATATTGAGGAATTGCCAAATGTTCAAAACAATGGACAAGCCCAAATCTCAAAGACCATCAACCTACAAAACCTCTCCTCAGGACAATACACCCTACAAATAACCACACAAACCGAAACCTTAACCACAAAAACTTTGATAGTAGAATAACTTAAAATAGCAGTTGGAGAAGTTTGTATAAACTTCTCCAACCTTTTTTCTTGTATACATAAAAGAGTATAAAACTACGTAACAGATATTTTAATTATATATCAGAAAATATTGTTTTTACAAAGTTAATACTTTGTCCAATTTCTGAATTTTAGGGAAAATATACCAAAAAATGCTTCTTTAAATATTTTCATACTCATTTTACTTTCTCCTATAACTCTATCAGTAAAGACAATAGGTACCTCCTTGATTTTAAAACCAAGTTTCCACGCTGTATATTTCATTTCTATTTGAAAAGCATAGCCTACAAACTTTATTTTATCAAATTTGATTTGTTCCAACAATCTACGTTGATAACAAACAAAACCCGCAGTAGTATCATAAACCTTAAAGCCTAAAATCTTCCTTACATAAATAGAAGCACAATAAGACATAAGCAACCTACCCATTGGCCAATTGACAACAGATATTTTACCATCTAAATACCTTGAACCTATACTTAAATCTGCCCCCCCCTTACAAGCATTGTATAAATCTATTAAAGACTTAGGTGGGTGTGAAAAATCTGCATCCATCTCAAAAATATAATCATAACCATGTCGCAAAGCCCATTTGAAACCATATATATAAGCAGTACCCAACCCAAGTTTGCCAGCCCTTTGCTCTAAAAACACTCTATCAGGGTATTCTTCTATAAGTGATTTTACTATCTCTGCGGTTCTATCGGGCGAATTGTCATCTATTACAAGAATATGAAATTTTTTTTCTAATTTGGTTAGAATATATGAAACTATTTTTCCAATGTTTTCCTCTTCCTTATAGGTAGGAATTATTACCAAACTATCACAAATTGCTGAAATATTTGTTTTGTTTTCTGTATTCATAAGTGTATATTTATTGTGTGAGTGATTTAGTAAATTTCATCAAAGAACCAGTTTGAGGAGATTCAAAGGGATTCTCTTTTATATTACCATCTTTATCCAATAAGATAAAAGAAGGAACCATTCTCAAATGAAATGCTGTAGTCATCTCATAATTGTTATCAAAATAAACAAAGTGCCATCTGTATTTATTGCCAACTTTATTATTACGTATAAAATTATACATCTTTTCAAAACTATTATCCAAACAAATGGTTATAACATTGATATTTTCCTTTACACTATCAAAACAAAAATGTATACTTTCCAACTCTTTTAAACAAGCAATATCATCCAAACGAACAAAAGCCACAAGTGTAGGTTTGTCATTAAACAAAGTTCTCAATTCTATAGTCTGCTCATTCAAATCTTTTACCTTAAAATCTCCCATATTGGTATTTGTAGCATTGATTTGAGAAAGATAGCGTATCATATTATCTGCTATCAATATGTGTTTTTCAAACTTTGTAGAAGATTTGAATTTGTTCAACATATTAAGAATAAGTTTTTTATCAAAATATCCCTCAAGATAAGCATCTTTCATTCCCTGCAAAAAAACTAACTCTCTAAATACTTCGTTTTTAAGAATTTCATCTCTACCAAGCGCATCATTAAAAGCATTATAATTACCACTAATAAGCCAGTATTCCATATCCCTTTGACTTATATATTTGAAGCCTAAAGAGAAGTATTTTTCGAATATGGTTTGAAAACAATCCACATAACCCACATTATCATAAAGTATAGGAGCTGAGGCAAAAAGATTTTGCTTGATAGTCTTACGAGATTTCAAATAAAAAGAATATAATATGCTCTCAAATTCGTATGTTATATAATTTTTTATATAACTATTGTCGTTGTATTTGGTCAATAAACTATCTCTTAAAGACAATAAATTGGCAACAATAGAAGAATCTTTAATAAAAAGCATTCTTCTATTTTGATAAACAAAATCAAGCAAAAGATTGTCTACATCCACAATAGGTTGATTTATTGCATCATATCTTTCACTTTGCAAACGCACTGGCAAACGCATACCATACATATAAGCCTTAGCAGAGTCTTGCTGTGTAAAATTAAATTCGTCTATAATCAAACTATATTTCATTCCCGGCTCTGCCATAAAAGCATATTTCATCAAATCTATTTGAACTATCAACTCCTTAACTCCATCTATAACAAAGGAAAAAGAAAAATTGGTATCACTATCTTTTAACTCTAAACAGACTTCTTTTTGTACATAATTGGAAAATCTATCTGCAACAGAATAAATATAAACCTTTTTGCCCGCGATATCTTTACCCGAACCACTGACAAAAACATTCTGTGCTAAAAGCCCACAATATACCAAAAGAAAGAATATTATTACTGACCTTTTCATTGCACAAAATTACTATATTTTTTTCAAAGAAAAAAATGAAAGTTCTAATTTTCCATTCTGACAGGCAGTGTTATTGTTTTTTTCTTACTTATAAAGCCATAAGCATCTTTAAAAGCGTCTTGTATAATGATGGGGTTCATAATAGGTCCATAACTATCCAAAGCATTACCAAGTGTTCTTAAATAATTATAAGCATTAACATCTATCTTGCTAATAGAAAAAGAATAATTATTTTTAACATCCTCATTAAAATCATTATAATAATAATAAGCTAACTTAATGGCATATTTTTTTCCCTTAAAGTTCTTATTAGAAAACACACTAAAATAATTATAAACAACATCTGTTTCTTCCAAATACTCAAAGCTTACAGAATTGTTTGCATAGGTATTTGGAAAAGATTCGTACAAAAGCCTTTGGTCTGTTTTGTTGACAGGTAAATTAGGTGTAAACATATAATAGTTTTCTTTTCCATCGTCTTGTAAAACAATATAAGCAACCAAATAATTATCCTCTCCTACCTTTTGTGTATATACAGAAAAACTATCTACTTCAACAGGAGAAAGATTTAATAAAAGTTTCTGTTCTATGGTCGGATAATTTTCGTGTTCTATTTTTAGAGTTATCTCATCATTGTGCTGTGGCAAATAATCAAAAACTATTCCGGGATAATTTTCTTGTATTTTTTCTTCTTTTAAAGAATTATTTACCCAAAGACTTACCTTTGCATTTTGTACAAAATAAGTAGACAAATCAAAATCACGAATATCCGCTTCCAAATCCTCATAAAAATCAATATAAATACCCGGTTTAGCAGAATGTGTAATACTCATTCTTATACTATCATTTTCCTCTACAAAAGTAGACAACACAAATTTATCCTTAGGTAAATCTCCCTTGTAATCAATTTCGTACTCACAAGAAGAACAAAAGACTACAATAATTAAATTTAATATGATTATAATCCTATTTGTTTTCATAATAGATTTAGAATTTATAGGTATAGGAAATTGTTGGTATAATAGGCATAATACTAAATGCTCTAAGTTTGTTAGGCTTATCTGTTGTAAAAACAAAAAAAGCATTCTTATGATTCGTTGCATTATAAACATTGAACGACCAAATAATTTGTCCTTTTTGAGTTTTCTTTTTGTAATTTATACCCAAGTCCAAACGATAATAAACAGGCATTCTAAAATTATTTCTATCTCCATAAACATTAACCAATTCTGGTTCTAAAAAGATATAATTAGGATTGATTCTATCAAAATTATAATATTGTGCCACAGGTACATTTGCCCTTTGACCTGAATTGATAACGAAAGCAAGAGTAATATCCCATTTTTTACTTAAATCCATAGAAGCAACAGCGTTGAATTGATGTCTTACATCAAAACGGTCATAAAACCATTTACCATTATTTATTTCTCCCTCAGGGTATTGTCTTTTTGACCAAGAAAGAGTATAAGAAATCCATCCTGTAAGATTGCCATTGTTTTTTTGTACATTAAATTCCACTCCGTAAGCCTTTCCCCTACCCTGTGCTACTTTATCTTCCCAATTTTCACTATTTCCAAAGGAAGATACGCCATCTTTGTAATCTATAACATCATTCAATTGTTTATAATATAATTCTAAGCCCACATTTATTCCATTTCTTGTTTGGTAAAAAGTTCCAAAAGAAAAAATATCCGATGTTATTGGTTTAACATTCTTTGTTACTGGCAGCCACAAATCAGTAGGCAAAGAGAATATTCCATTAGACAAAAGATGTATGTTTTGGTTCATTTTAGCATAACCCATTTTCAACGAAAAGTTCTCAAAAAAGGAATACCTCAAAGACACTCTAGGCTGAAAAGTAAGATAGGAAACCCCCTCTACATTATAATAATCAGTATGCAAGCCTATCCGAGCAGAAAACTTTTCTTTCCATGTTATAACATCTTCCAAATAAACAATAAACTCATTAGCATTCTTATTACTTTCCAAATTATATGGTTCAGAATACAATAAATTGTTTTCTTTTGATATAGCTCTTGTAATCTCAGGGGTATAGTGGTGAAAAATATAATTGCCACCAAAATTAAATGTGTTATAATCATTAAGATAATAGGTAAAATTCTTTTTTAAAGTATAGTCCTTTACCCCTGAATAAAATTCATATTCAGAATGATATATTGTCTTTTCTATTGTTTCATAATTTTTTTCCTCCATATCGTAGTTGTTGGTTATTTTGCTAAGATATTTATTAAAAGAAAAAGACAGATTGCCAAATAATTTGGAATTGTATTGATGAGCCCAATCCAAAGTTGTTATAGTATTACCCCATAATATATCAGCTTCGGAGTTATAATAGTCCTCTTGCTTGTATTCATTATAGAAATTATATTTATCTTGTCCTTTATAAAAGGAAAGAGAAAGAGAGTTTTTGTTATCAAATTTATGTTTAATTTTTGCATTTAAATCATAAAAATGATAAGCAAACGAATACTCTTCGTCTTTATTTTTATTTACATACCAAAGCAATGGCTTTAAAAGAATATCCAAATAAGTACGTCTAAAAGAAAAATTAAATGTTGTCTTATCTTTCCATATAGGTCCCTCTATATTTAATCTTCCAGATATAAGTCCAACAGAAATATCACCTCTTATTTTTTCATTATTACCGTCCTTATTTCTTATATCCATAACAGAAGCAACTCTTCCCCCATATTGAGCAGGAAAACCTCCTTTGTAAAAATCTATATTTTTTATTGCCTCTGTATTAAAAGCAGAAATAAAGCCCATCAAGTGATTAGGGTTATAAACCTCTATACCATCTATTAAATATAGGTTTTGGTCAGAATTACCTCCTCTTACATATAAGCCCGTTGTTCCTTCCGTACCCGATTTTACACCGGGTAGCATTTGCACGGCTTTCAACAAATCACTCTCTCCCGTAAGAGTAGGCATTTTGGATACAACTTGAGGATCGATTTCTATTTTTCCCGGTATGGCTTCATTGATAAATCTTTTTTCCTTTTGCTTATCAGTTACAACAAATTCTTGCAAAGTGGAAGAATATTTTAAATAAATATTTAATACAGTATCTTTGGAAGAGTCTAACTCAACAATTTGTTTTTCGTAACCAACAAAAGAAACTTCTATTCTCTTACTCTTTGTGGTAAAAGAATAGAAGCCATAAGCATTTGTAACACACCCCGTTTTACTAACAGGGTCGTAAATAGTTGCTCCTATCAAAGTTTCTTTACTTATGAAGTCATAAACATAACCACTTATATTATACTTTTGAGCATAACAAATAATAACAACAAAAGTAAAGAAAAATAGGGCTAAGATTTGTTTCATTATTTCTTATATCCTATTGTCTGAAATAAAAATATGTGTTCATTCTCAGATAATGGCAAAACCTCTTTTACTTGTTTTTCTGTATGAGCAGCGTAACGAGTAACTGTTCCTATATTGCTTGTTTTCATACCTGCACAAGCCAGATACATATTTTCACTTACATATGCGGCAGACATAGAACCAAAAACAAATTTTGTATGGTGGTCTTTTATTCTATCATACTTTGCAAAATCAGAAACTATTGCAACATTGGTTACCTTGCCAGCAAAACCACCTTCACGGTCTGTAAGTTTTCTATAATCTCCTTGTTTGATAAGAATTAATTCGTTTGCTTTTTCATCATAGCGATATACTCCGCTTTCCAAAAATACATAAAGAATGATATCTTGAGCATTCATAGCAGTAGGGGCAGTACGTTTGCCATGCGATTCTCCCCAACCTGCCCACAAAAGCGTTGAAAGGTCTTGCAAGGAAATATCTCCGTCCTTAAAACTTCTGTCTGATTGACGCAAATCTATTGCTTTTAAAATACTTTCACCTCCTTCTTTTTGAGGTTGAGGCAATTTAATGCTCTGTGCTTGCAAACCTACAAACAACAAACAACAAGTTAAAATCAAAGTTAATTTTCTCATAATTTTTTATAATATTAAATTGTTTTCTAATACATAAAGAACGAAAAAAGGCTTCCAAAATTGTATTTTTGAAAGCCTCAACTAATCAATAAAATTTAATATTCATGAAAAATTATTTTCCCATTCGTCTTGCCAATTCCTCTGCAACAAAAGAAGCAACATCATCAGCGTATGTATTTGCTCCAAAGCCAGCATCATAACCCAACTCTTTTGCCAATTCATGCGTAATTCTTGCTCCTCCACAACACAATATAACCTTATCTCTCAAGCCCTCAGCCTCCAACATTTCCACCAACTCAGTAAGATTTTTTATATGTACATCCTTTTGAGTAACAGTTTGAGAAACCAAAAGAGCATCTGCTTTCATTTCTATGGCTTTGGCTATAAATTCCTCATTAGGAACTTGCGACCCCATATTCAAAGCCTCTATCATATCATAACGCTCCAAACCATAGTGCCCAGCGTAACCCTTCATATTCATTATTGCATCTATTCCCACAGTGTGAGCATCTGTGCCAGTAGAAGCACCTATAACAACAATTTTTCTACCTATATGTTCTTTTATAAACTCATCGGTTTCGTGCATATCCATAACATTGCTCTCCACCTTAGGGACATGAATAACGGTATAATCCACAGTATGAGTACAAGAGCCATAACAATTAAAAAATGTAAAGCCCTTAGTCAGTTCTTTATAAAAAACAACCATAGGATTCTCAAATCCCATTTTCTTTAATAATTGCTTGGCTGCCTCCACACCTTCTTCTCCAGCTGGTACGGGCAAAGTAAAACTAAGTTGGGTTTTACCATCATTCATTGTATCGCCATAAGGCTTAACTTTGGTAAGGTCAAGATTGGTATCAAAATCTTTGGCCTCCATTGAATATAATCCTGCACTCATTACGCTTTTCCTCCTTTTCCTTTCATTAAATCTATAAACGGATTGTAGTATTTATCGCTCTTTTCAAATACTCCCGCCAATCCTTTTCCTCCATCTCTTGGTCTTTTGATATCAGCAAAAATTCCTTTCTCAAGAGCAGAAAACAACCCTTCCGACTGCATACGTTCCAACAAATTTACAGCATCGTCAAGTACTTTCTTTGCTCTCGTTTGCATAATACCACCTTCTTTAAATTCTATATCATCTCCCAAATCATGCATATTATTGAATATATATCTTGCATTCTCTATGGAAACATATCTATCGGACATAAAAGGAGTATGAATAGCCTCGGTCATCATTCCCAAAAGTTGCAAACCTTGGTGGGTCATTATACCTATTTGATTAAACAAAGCATCTTGTATCTGTCCCTTAAAAATATTACCTGTCATAAACTTAGTAGGAGGCATATATTTTATAGGTGCTTTTGGAAATATTTCTCTTATAAGTTGTGCTTGAGCAAGTTCATAAAGGAAACCATTCTTTAATTGAGGGTCCATTTCAAAAGCGTGTCCCAAACCCATTTGTTCCTCTGGCATACCCGCTGCAAAAGCAAGTTGCTCATTGATAAAATCTGAAGCCAAAACAGTATGTGCCTCATCAAAAGCATCCGCTGTTGTCAAATAATTGTCCTCTCCGGTATTTATAATTATACCTGCATAACCGTTTATTATACGAGAAAAGAATTGGTCTATAAGAGTACGCTTCATATTTATATCTCTAAATAATATACCATACAAAGCATCGTTAAGCATAACATCCAATCCCTCTAAAGCTCCCATAACTGCTATTTCTGGCATACAAAGTCCCGAGCAATAGTTACAAAGTCTTATATATCTACCTACTTCCTCGCCAACTTCGTCCAAAGCCTTACGCATTATACGGAAATTTTCTTGTGTTGCAAACGTTCCTCCAAATCCTTCAGTAGTTGCTCCATAAGGTACATAGTCCAAAAGACTTTGCCCTGTTGTACGAATAACAGCAATAATATCCGCTCCTTGTCTTGCTCCTGCTTGAGCCTGAATAACGTCCTCGTATATATTACCCGTTGCAACTATAATATATAGGTATGGTTTTTCTCCCTCACCTATGGTTTCTATATAGTTCTCTCGCTTTCTCCTTCTATCTATTATTTGTTTTAAAGAAGCGTCTATATAAGGTTGCAAACTCTCTCTTGCCTCTTTTTCTTCTATTGTTGGCAATGTGGTAATGTCTAATTTACCTAAAGAAATTTGTTGAGCTATTTCGTTGGGAGAAAGTTTTGTCTGAGCCACAGCATTGCCCATAATGTACATTATACCATCGTTAAGTCTGCCCTTTTCTTTGACAAAATCAACAACAACATTTGGCAAAGGTACCTCATTCTCATCCACTCCATCTATTCCTAACAGCCTGCAAATAGTTCTCTCGCAAGTTACAGTAGAATAATCTTTGGCAAAATTCTCTACCTCATCAGAAATATTTTTAGCCAACTGCTTTCCTCGCTCTACCTTACTAAAATCAATTCCTAATTTACTCTTATTCATTTGAAAAAAATATGTGTTTATTCCTTATTACTTCAATATGCAAAGTTAGATGATTTTCTTTATATAACAAAGCCCAAATTGTTTTTTATTTGTACGAAAAATAAGAGAAAATAAAAAAGTTGTAATTTTGCATTAGACTTTAATATATGTATTGCATTATGAGTAAAGCAAATCGCAATAAGAATTTCATAGATAGAGATAAATTATATACTCTTTTGGAAGAAAAACCTCCCAAACAAAGTGAATTAAACGAAATACTCAACAAGGCTTTAAAATTAAAAGGGCTTTCCTTACAAGACGTAGCTCTTTTGTTGAGAATAAAAAATAAGGCTGATATTCAAAAAATTATGGACGTTGCTCATAGGGTAAAAGAGGCTATTTATGGTAAACGTCTTGTTTTGTTTGCTCCAATTTATACGGGTAACATTTGTCTTAACAATTGTACTTATTGTTCTTTTCGTAAAGATAACCGTTTGATTGAGAGAAAAATCTTAACAATGAAAGAAATTGAGCAAGAGACCTTTTCTTTATTGGAGCAAGGTCATAAAAGAGTATTGCTTATTTGCGGAGAAAATCGCAAAAACAATACCGAATATATGTGCGAGGCTATACGCAGAGTTTATAATGTAAGAACACATGAGGGTAGAGATTATATAAGGCGTATAAATGTGGAACTTGCGCCTATGGAGGTAGAAGATTTTCATAAGTTACACGAACAGAAAATAGGAACATACGTTTGTTTTCAAGAGACTTACGATGCTGAACTCTACAAAAGATTTCACCCTGCAGGTACTCCAAAAGCCAACTTTGAATATAGATTAACAGTAATGGACAGAGCGCAAGAAGGGGGTGTAAATGATGTTGGTATAGGTGCTTTGTTTGGTTTGGGTGATTATAGATTTGAGGTGCTTGCTATGTTGGAGCATGCGAGACATTTGGAGGAATGCTATGGAGTAGGACCTCATACTATAAGCGTACCGAGGTTGGAACCTGCAATAGGTGCCCCCGATAGCGAAAACATACCAAACAAAGTAAGCGATGAGAACTTTAAAAAACTTGTTGCCATTATAAGAATAGCCTTACCTTATACAGGTATGATACTTTCAACAAGAGAAAATGCCAAAATGCGAAACGAACTGATAAACTATGGTATTAGCCAAATCAGTGCTGGAAGCAAAACCAATCCGGGAGCCTATTCTGAAAAAAAAGAACAACACACAGGGTCGCAATTTTCCCTTAGCGATGAAAGAAATTTAGAAGATGTAATAAATTCCTTTATAGACGAGGGTTATATTCCTTCTTTCTGTACAGGCTGTTATCGTAAAGGGAGAACAGGAGAAGATTTTATGGATTTGGCAAAGCCCGGTCTAATCAAACAGTATTGTCTACCCAACGCAATATTTACTTTCCAAGAATACCTTAACGATTTTGCAAGCCAAGAAACCAAACAAAAAGGAGAAAAACTTATAAAACAAATGCTACAAGCATACGACCAAAAACAACTAATACCTAAAATAGAAGATAATATTTCTCAAATCAACAAAGGACAAAGAGATATCTATTTCTAACAGGCACAGCCTGCACCCACAGGGAGCACCCATAGGGTGTTTTACAAGGGCACAGGCACAGCCTGTTTTATAGAGCAGATCCTACAAATCCGTTTACTGGAAATCAATAAGTTACAAATAAAAAGTGTGCACGCGTTTGGTCAGGTCAAAAAATGTTCGTAACTTTGTAAGAGAAAAAGATACCTACCACAAAATTAACGATTTTTAGTCTTATAACTACTTGATAATCAATAAAAACGAATCTTCGTTTCATTTTATCGAAACGAAGATTCGTCGAAATAAAACGAAGATTCATTTTTGTAAAATCTCGT
>CAZVEO010000076.1:0-11016 GCA_964626385.1 uncultured Bacteroidaceae bacterium | reverse complement strand
ACCGAAAAACTTATTAAAAAATAGCACCCATAGGGTGTCTTATAAGGGCATAGCCTGTTTTATAAGGGCATAGCCGTTACTTTTATAGGTTAGCATAGGTTGTTATAGGTTATTATGAGTTAAGATAAGGGCAGAGTCTTGATAAAATAGGTAATTAAGAAAGTTTTTTAGAGTTAAAAACATTATGTAATTTTTATTTGGGATAATCTTATTCATATTAATCTTTGGGATACTCTAACGTTTGGGGAGTATCCCTTTGTTTTTTTGTTGTATCTTTGCAAAGAAAATATATGATTACAATAGTATTAGTAATATGCACACAGATAGTTTGAGACACAAAGGATTGAGAAGAAAATTGATAGATACATTAAGAGCAAAAGGAATAAATGATGAGATGGTTTTACAGGCAATGAATGAGGTTCCTCGTCATTTTTTCTTAGACTCTTCTTTGGAACAACTTGCATATGATGACAGAGCTGTACAAATACTTTGTTCTCAAACGATTTCAAAACCTTCCACAGTGGCAATTCAAACCCATTTGCTAAAATTACAACCACGAATGAAAGTTTTGGAAATTGGTACTGGTAGCGGATATCAAACGGCTGTATTACATCGTTTTAATTTGATTTTGTATACAATAGAAAGACAGAGAGATTTGTATGTGCAAGCACAAGAAACATTTAAACTTTTGAATATAAGACCAAAATGTTTTTATGGAGATGGATATAAGGGTTTGCCAGGGTTTGCTCCCTTTGATAGAATCATAGTAACTTGCGGAGCTCAAGAAATTCCAACAGAATTGCTTAAACAATTGACCGTTGGCGGTATTATGGTTGTTCCCGTAGGCAATCAAACTCAAACTATGTTAAGAATAACCAAAATTTCAGAAAAAGAATTTGAAAAAGAAGAGTTTGGAGAGTTTGCTTTTGTGCCTATGCTTGAAAATAAAGCAAGGTAACTATATTTTTTTTTGCAATGCAAGAATAAGATATAAGCAATAATATAAACTTGTCAAGTATAATAAATAATTTGTAAAAAATAAAGCCATAACGATATAAATTTGTAATTTTGCACCATACTATACTTATTTTTAAAGTATTTTAATAGAAGATTTTTTAACACAGATAGAGACAAAAATGAAATTTGGAGTAGTAGTATTTCCCGGGTCAAATTGCGACCATGATATGATATACGTCCTTCGCAACATAGAAGGACAGGAGGTTGTTCCCTTGTGGCATAAGGAAAGAGATTTGCAAGGTTGCGATATGATAGTTCTGCCCGGAGGTTTTTCGTATGGTGATTATTTACGCAGTGGAGCAATAGCTGCATTGTCGCCTATTATGGAAGAGATAAAGAAATTTGCAAACAAAGGAGGTTACCTTCTTGGAGTTTGCAATGGTTTTCAAATTCTTTGTGAAAGCGGGCTTTTGGAAGGGACCCTTCTGCACAACAATAGTCAAAAATTTATTTGCAAAAACCAATATATTACACCTCAAACCAATAGTACCATATTTACCCAAGAAACAAAGGTTGGCTCTGCTATGAATATTCCTATTGCACACGGAGAAGGTAGGTATTTTGTTTATGAGGATGTATTGAAAAGAATGAATGATAATGAGCAGATACTTTTCCGTTATTGCAATGATAAGGGAGAAATAAAACAAGAGTATAACCCTAATGGCAGTGTGGAAAATATTGCAGGTATAACCAACAAGACAAAAAACGTTTTTGGTATGATGCCTCACCCGGAAAGGTGTTCCGATATGGAACTTGGTAATACTGACGGCAAAATATTGTTTGATAGTATCATAAAAAATTTTGCTAAATAGCAAGTATGCAAAATTTTGCAAGGTTTAACTACTAGAAAGAAAAGAAAGTACAACAAGACTAAATATTTTTGGTTGTTATCTATAAGAAAGAGTAAAAAAAAGTAAAAAAATGAAAATTTCATATAATTGGCTTAGAGAGTATGTACCTACAAAACTTAATGCAGAAGAGGTAGCACATTTGCTTACTTTTTCGGGTTTAGAAGTTGAGAATGTGGAAAGAGTGGAGAATATCAAAGGAGGTTTGGATAAATATTTTATTGGAGAAGTACTGACTTGTGAGGCGCATCCCAACTCTGACCATTTACATATAACCACTGTTGATGTAGGTGAGCAAAAACCTCTCAATATTGTTTGCGGAGCGCCTAATGTAGCACAGGGACAAAAAGTTGTAGTGGCAACAATAGGAGCTAAAGTATATGAAGGTGAAGAGTTTTTTACTATAAAAAAAAGCAAACTCAGAGGAGCAGAAAGTGAAGGAATGATATGTTCGGAAAAAGAATTGCAGATAGGCAACAGTCATGACGGCATTCTTGTTTTACCTCAAGAGGCAAAGGTAGGTATGGCGGCAAAAGATTATTTTAATCTTAAAACTGACTATATTTTTGAGATAGGACTGACAGCAAATCGTTCTGATGCTACCTCTCACATAGGAGTTGGAAGAGATCTTGTTGCCATACTTTCTTGTCAGAAAAAAGAAGACTCTACCCTCAAAATTCCCTCTGTAGATAATTTTAAGATAGATAATCCTTGCGAAGACCCCAAAATAAATATAGATACTAACCTTTGTGGAAGATATGCTGGAGTTGTTATCAAAGGTATTGAAGTTAAAGATTCTCCTTCTTGGCTTAAAGAACATTTAAACTCTGTCGGCATACGTCCTATAAATAACATTGTAGATATAACCAATTTTGTTTTGATAGAAATAGGTCAACCTTTGCATGCTTTTGATTGGGACAAAGTTGATGGACAAACTATAAATGTAAAAAAAGTAGAGGAGGGAACAAAATTTGTTACCTTAGACGGAGTAGAAAGAAAATTAAACGGCAAAGAAGCAATGGTTTGCAATGATAAAGAGCCTATGTGTATGGGAGGAATATTCGGGGGCGAAAAGTCAGGTATAAGTGAAAATACAAAGAACATTTTTTTGGAAAGTGCTTATTTTAATCCGGTGGTTATACGTAAAGCCTCTCGTTATCATGCTTTACAAACTGATGCCTCTTTTAGATATGAAAGAGGAGCAGACCCAAATATATGCCTCTATGCTTTGAAAAGAGCATCTATTCTTATCAAACAAATAGCAGGAGGAGAAGTTTCTTCTCAAATAGTGGACGTTTATCCGTCAGAAATAAAAAGAGTAAAAATAGATTTGGAATATTCCTATTTGGACAACCTTATAGGTCAAAAAATAGAGCGAGAAGAGATAAAAAATATTTTTAATAATCTAAATATAGAAATAGAAGAGCAAACACAGGAGGGATTGTCTGTGCTTGTACCTACAAATAAGGTAGATGTTACAAGACCTTGTGATTTGGCAGAAGAGATTTTGAGAATTTATGGTTATGATAAAATAGAGTTTTCTTCAAAAATTCAAAGTACTTTGAATTATATTCAAAAACCAGATAAAGAGAAGGTACAGAGCATTATAACCTCTTATCTTGCCGACAATGGTTTTAATGAGATTATGAATAATTCATTGACCAAAGAATCTTATTATGAAAATAATGAGGACTTTCCTATGGCAAAGAGCGTTAGAATACTTAATGCTTTGAGTAGAGATTTGTCCCTTATGAGACAGACTTTATTGTATGGAGGCTTGGAAGTATTGTCCTACAATATAAACAGAAAGGTTTCTAATATAAAAATCTTTGAGTTTGGCAATTGCTACGAAAAATCTTTAAATTATCCTAATGACCAAGCGGTGGATAAAAGATATAAGGAGGAAAAGCATCTTGCTATACTTACAACGGGTTTTTCTTTTGAGGAAAATTGGCAAGAAAAACAACGCAATACAGACTTTTTCTATTTGAAAAACATAGTTTTAAATATTTTTAAGCGTTTGAGAATAGATAACAAAAAATTGTCTTTTGCGGATATAAAAACAAAATATTATACTCAAGGTTTGGCTATTATAAATACAGAAAATAAGAAACAAGTTGTCACGATTGGAGTTTTGAGTAAAGGTGTTTGCAAATCTTTTGACATTAAACAAAATGTTTTCTTTGCCGATATTAATTGGAATTTGGTTTTGAAAATGTTACCTAAGAAAGAATTGCAGTATGAAAATGTTTCCAAATTTCCTGAGGTTAGAAGAGACCTTGCTCTTGTGTTGGATGAAAGTATTAGTTTTGCTGAAATAGAAAAACTTGCTTTTGAAACAGAAAAGAAACTTTTGAAACGCATAAATCTGTTTGATGAGTATAGAGGAATGAATCTATTAGGCAAAAAGCAATATGCTATTTCTTTTATATTGCAAGACAATGAAAAGACTCTTACAGATAAACAGATAGATAATATAATGAACAAACTCGTTAAAACATTTGAGAACAAGATAGGTGCAAAGTTAAGGTAGAATGAAAATTACGCAAAAATCTCTTTTGCATTATGATATAAAAGTGCTTATAGCTCTTTTGGAAAGCGTAAAGGGAAGCAAGAAGTTTTTTTATTTTCTTCTAAAAAATGGTTACCCTGAATTGGCGGCATGGAGTAATGTTATGCGAGGAGATGAAGAGGCTTTGAAATGGCTTTTTGATCATAAATACTCTACGCTTGCTATAATGACCATTGCTATAGATGGACACGATAAGGCAAGAAGTTGGATATTGGAAACAAAAGACGATTTTCTTATCAATTTCACAGCTGCTTGCAGAAAGGATAAACAGGCTATGCAGTGGTTGAGAGACAATGAATTGGAGATTTTTTTGCAAATGGCTATAGAGGAACAAAAGATTATAGAAATACAAACTAAAGACCAAATGTTTTTCTATAAGTGGAAGGGGTGAGAGTATTGAATTGAAACAAAGAGTTGTTTTAACAAAATTAGAACTAAAAACAGAAAAAGATATATTGTTATGAAACAGTTTTTTAAATTTACATTCGCATCTTGCTTAGGAAGTTTTTTAGCTTTGATGTTAGTGTTTTTTGTTATTTTTTCCATTATAGGAGGAATTGTTGCCACTTTTTCCTCTTCGGATGCAAAGGTTAGTGATAACTCCGTTTTGGTTGTAGATTTGAGCAAACCTATTTATGATAGAGAAGTAGAGAATTTGCAAGGTTTGATTTCTTCTGATGGTTTAATGGAGCAGAACATAGGCTTGACAGAATTTATTTCTGTTATAAACAAAGCAAAGAAAGATAAAAATATAAAAGCCCTTATGCTTAATTTTTCCTTGTTACAAGCCAATGGCATGGCCTCAGCAGAGGAAATAAGGGAGGTTTTGCAGGATTTTAAACAATCGGGTAAAAAAATATATGCATATGGAGATTTGTATGACACAAAATCTTATTATATAGCCTCTGTGGCGGATAAAATAATGTTGAATCCTGCTGGTGAAATTTTGCTTGCAGGCATGGGTGCAGAGGTTATGTACTTAAAAGATTTGACAAATAAATTTGATATAGATGTGGAGTTGATTCGTCCCAAAAGCAACGCCTATAAAAGTGCAGGAGAAATGTATATAAACAACAAAATGTCTGACTCCAATCGCGTACAAACTCGACAATATCTTTCTTCTATTTGGAATACTATTGCAGAGCAAATAGCCAAAAGTAGAAATATAGAAATAGAGGCTTTGAATACGATGACTTCTTCTTTGCAAACAGTTATGTCAAAGGATGTTTTAAAAAATGGGCTTGTAGATTACTTAGGTTTCAAATCTGATTTTAAGGATACTATAATAAAAAATGTGATTTCAGCAAACAAACTCTCTTCTAAAACATCAATAAACTTTATTTCTTATGGAAAGTATAGAGAATCTTTTGAGCGTTTGCACAATATAGCAAAAGAAAACATTGCAGTTGTTTATGCTTATGGCAATGTTTCTCAAGGCAAAGGTTCCGACCTTTCTATTGGTAGTGAAACAACTTGTAGGGCAATAGCCAAAGCTACAAAAGATAAAAGAGTAAAAGCAATAGTACTTAGAGTTAATTCGCCCGGAGGAGATGCTATTGCCTCAGAAAGTATAACCAACGAGGTAATAAAAGCAAAAAAAATAAAACCTGTAATAGTTTCTATGGGAGACTACGCTGCTTCTGCTGGTTATGAGATGTCTTCTAATGCTTCCTATATAGTTGCTAATAAGACAACACTTACCGGCTCTATCGGAGTGTTTGGGGTGTTGCCTAATTTTTCTCGTGCTTTGAAAAACAATCTTGGTATTACTTTTGATACAGTTAAGACACATGCAAATTCCAACTTTTTGTCTCTTACAACTCCTATGACCAATACGGCAAAGGAACTGATGCAACAAAATGTAGAACAATTTTATAATAATTTTATAGACAGAGTTGCAACGGGTAGAAACAAAACTCCACAATACATTGCCTCCATTGCCAAAGGTAGAGTATGGACAGGTAAGGATGCAAAGGAATTGGGGTTGGTGGATGAGTTTGGAGGTTTGACCACTGCTATAAAAATAGCGGCTCAAAAAGTAGGTTTGAAACAATATGGAATTATTTTCTATCCTAAAACACAAGGTATTTTGGAGCAAATAATGAATAGTCAAACACACGAAGTAAGTATGAAGAATTTTACCAAAGAATTGGGCAAACCTTATTCTTTCTTTCTTCAACTTAGAGATATTGCCAACATGCAAGGCGTACAAAAGAGAATGGATTATATATTGTATTTTTAAAAAAATATTAAAACAATGGCAAATATAAAAACCATAGGAGTTCTTACCTCCGGAGGTGATGCTCCGGGAATGAATGCAGCTATACGCTCAGTTACTCGTTCTGCTATAAGTAAGGGATTTTCGGTAAAAGGTATTTACAGAGGCTGGGAAGGTCTTATAAACAATGAAATCAAAGACTTTACAACCGAAAGTGTAAGCGGTATAATAAGGCAGGGGGGTACTATTTTAAAATCTGCTCGTAGTGAAAAATTTAGAACAAAAGAGGGTATGCAAGAAGCCTATAACAATATGAAGGCAAACGAAATAGATGCTTTGATTGTTATAGGAGGAAATGGTTCTTTAAAAGGTGCTATGGAATTTGCTAATATGTTTGATGTGTGGTGTGTGGGTCTGCCCGGCACCATAGACAACGATCTATATGGCACAGATTCTACCATAGGTTATGATACTACTCTTAACACTATAATGGAATGTGTTGATAGAATAAGAGATACTGCCACTTCGCATGAAAGAATATTTTTTGTAGAAGTTATGGGTAGAGATGCAGGTTTTCTTGCCCAAAATTCTGCCATAGCTTCGGGAGCAGAAGCTGCTATAATACCCGAAGATCCTACGGACAACGACCAATTGGAAGTTTTTATGGAAAGAGGTATAAGAAAGTCTAAAAAAAGTTGCATTGTTATAGTTTCGGAAAACAAAGATAGAGGTGCTTATTATTATGCTAATAGAGTAAAAAAAGAATTTCCCGAGTATGATGTAAGAGTAACTATTTTGGGACACTTGCAGAGAGGAGGTTCGCCTTCAGCCCATGATAGAATACTTGCTTCACTTACAGGTTATGGTGCAATAGAAGCGATTATTCAGGGACAAAGAAATATTATGGTAGGGATAAGAAACAATGAATTGACCTATGTGCCTTTTTCAGAAGCCATACGTTCGGACAAACCTATGGATAAGAAACTAATCAAAGTGTTGAATGTTTTAAGCCTATAAAAAAGTTATGACATTGCATTTTGAAGGAGTGATAATAGCAATAAGCACTTTTCTTGTTATAGGTCTTTTTCACCCTATAGTAATCAAGACTGAATATTATTTTGGCACTAAACCCTGGTGGTGTTTTCTTGTATTGGGTTTGGTTTGTATTGCTGTTGCTTTTTGTATAGAGAATATTTTGTTTTCTTCTTTGTTAGGGGTTGTGGGAGCAAGTTGTTTGTGGAGTATTAAAGAGTTGTTTCAACAAGCAAAAAGAGTGGAAAAAGGATGGTTTCCCAAAAACCCAAAACGAGAATAGAAAAAAGAATAGTATTTTATATCTTTTTGCTGTATTTGTAGGTAGATTTGCTTCTATGGACAAAGATTTTTAGTCTTTTTACTTTAAAAGATAGAAAAAAATTGTAACTTTGCGACCATATATTTTCGTATATCATAATAGTAAAAGAAAACTTGAAAAAGGGATGAGTATAAAAAAGTTAATTTTATTTTTGATAACTGTTGTTGCGTTCTCGGGGCTGTTTGCTCAAAAACAAAGTCTTACTCAAAAGGCAGACGAAGCCTTCAATAGCAAGCAGTATTTAATAGCTGTAGACTTATACGACAAAGCCTATTCTAAGGTAAAGGCTAATAGACAAGAAAAGGATAGAATTTTGTTTCAGAAGGCAGAATGTTACAGGTTTTTGGATGATAAGGAAAAGGCTATAAAGACTTATCAGCGATTGGTTAAGGCAAAATATTATCAGACTCAGCCAAAAATATATCTTTACATGGCAGATTTTCAAAGATTCCTTTCGGACTGGGATAATGCAGAATACAACTATAAAGAATATTTAAAACTTGTACCAAACGATGCTTTGGCAAAGAGACGTTTAGAAAGTATTCCTTTTGCTAAAAAACTGATGGCAAACCCTACAAAACACGAAATCAAGGAAGAAAAAAATCTAAACACCGAGTGGAATGATTGGAAACCTTCTTGGGACAATGCTATAGAATGTCAAAATATTACTTTCACTTCTTCAAGAGATAACTCCGAAAGTAAAGATAGAGATGCTTGGACAGGAGAGTATTTTTCTAATATATATCAAGCCTCAAAAGAAAAAAATGGAACCTTTGGAGAAGCAACTGAAATTGCAGAACAAGGTATAAATACGGTTGCAAACGAAGGAGAACTGGTAAAGATAACTAACGGCAACACAACTCATTATTATTTTTCTCGTTGTAACATAAAGAAAAATATGCAGATAAACTGCGCCATATACTCTTCTCCTATTGAGCCTGCTAAAACCAAAACAAGCAAACAGACAACCGCCTCCAAAAATAAAAAGGATAACAACAAAAAATCCTCAAATAAGGAGGAAGATGCAAGCGAACCTTTTGTTATGTTAGACCTTGGTGATACGGCTTATAACTATTTGCACCCGGCTGTAACAAGTGATGAACTTACTATTTATTTTTCTTCCAATCGTCCGGGTGGCGAGGGAGATTATGATATTTGGAAGGCTACAAGAACCTCTATAAATGAACCTTTTGGCAATGTTACTAATTTAGGCAAATTGATAAATACAGAGGGTAAGGAGGAGTTTCCTGTATTAAGGGGAGATGACCGTTTGTATTATTCTTCTGATGGGCTAAAAGGTTTGGGTGGTTATGATATTTTTGTATCAAAATTAGAAAACGGAGAATGGACAGAACCTCAAAATATGGGATATCCAATTAACACTCCTTTTGATGAAATAGGACTGATTTTCAATTATAATGAAGATGAGAGTATAGCAGCAGAGGAAAGCGGTTATTTTTCTTCCAATAGAGAGGGCGGTACTGGAGGTTATGATATATATTCTTTTTATCGTGCGCCTATGTTTTTCACTCTTAGCGGAGAGGTTAGAAATGACAAAAGTATGCAAGTCGTTTCTGGTGCAAGAGTAAGGTTGATAGGAGATGATAATACTCAAATAGAAACTCGTACCGATAAGGACGGAATGTATTCTTTTAGTAAAGAACAAATAAAATACAATGTTCATTACAAAATACAAGTTTCTCAAATAGACTACATGAATACCGAAGGAGCGGAGAGTACTGTGGGATTGACAACAAGCAAAGATTTGGTACATAATTTTCGTTTGATGCCTATACCAAAAGACCCTGTGGTATTACCTGAAATACGTTATGATTTGGCAAAATGGGAATTGCAAGACCAATATCAAGATTCTCTTTCTGACCTTTTGGTTATCTTGGTAAATAACCCTACTTATGTAATAGAACTTGGCTCTCATACAGATTCAAGACCTTTCATAACTCTTACTAACGATACTCTTTCTCAACGTAGAGCAGAGAGTGTGGTAGATTTTCTTCAAGCAAGAGGAATAGAACCGGGACGTATGGTGGCTAAAGGTTATGGAGATAGAGTGCCACGAACTCTTATTAGAGAAACTTTCGCTACATACGGAGGTAAAACCTATAAATTTCCTAAAGGAATAACTCTTACCGATGCTTATATTAATTCTTTAAAGACCAAAGGGGAAAGAGAGGCAGCACACCAACTTAATAGAAGGACGGAGTTTAGGATTATTAGAACCGATTACATACCTCAATCCGTAAAGGACTCTATTGAGGATGCAAATTTAAAAAGTCATATCGTAGACATAGTATCAGATAACAAACCCGCACCTGTTACCGATATACCTATTATCTATACTGATAATCACATAAAAATAACTATGATAGATGGCAACAAGGCTCAACTTTATATAGTACTTAATGGAGCTGCAGTGCCAGCCATATATGATGAAAGATATAGAGATGCTGCAGTATTGGATTGGGACCAAGCAACAAAGTTTCTTTTAACTGGAAGGATAACAAAAGACGATTTTAGAGATAAAGAACATGCTTTTGACGAAAAGGGACAAATACTTGACAATGCTGTACTGACTTTCAAAAATGTAGCAATAGGCAACTATAAAGCTGATAAGTTTGAAGTTATTGTCAAAAAAGGTATGACCTATACTATGATTGTAAACAAAAATGGTTTAAAAGATTTTGGACAATTTGTCTATTCACCAGAAACAGGTGAAATAATTTTTGATAATTAACACTGAAGAATTTATATATTTTGAGTTTTTTGTAGGTTAATATAAAACTTACAAACACATAATCCACATGGTGTTGTATAGACTTAGTTTTTAACCCTGACAGATACATAATACCAGAGCCTTAAAAAAAAGTCTGAAACTTCATTTGGAACCTCTAGTGTGTTGTATTTCTAGTCTATGCAAAAAACAAGGAAAAATAAAGAAATCCGTTTACTGATTATCAATAAGTTACAAATAAAAAGTGTGCACGCGTTT
>CAZVEO010000075.1:0-11017 GCA_964626385.1 uncultured Bacteroidaceae bacterium | reverse complement strand
TATAAATAACGGCTATGCCCTTATAAAACACCCTGTGGGTGCAGGGTGTGCCTGTAAAACACCCTGCGGGTGTCCTATGGGTGTAGCCTGAGTCTATAATTTATGCCAATATAGAATCTATTTCTACCTACTTCAAGTTATCAAAATTTCAAATAAATACTCAAATTTGAGTATTTATTACTTTGTATTTTTATAAATATTCGTATCTTTGCACTGTAGAATTTAAGGAATAATATAATAAGTATTTTTAAAAATATATGGCGAATATCAGAACTATGGCTGATTTGCAGGCATTGTATAGTGAGGCTCGCAAAAGGATGGAGTCTCGTCTGCAAGACAGCACAGCAGAGGTTGTTTCTTCACAACCCGCTAATACAAACAGACATATTCTTGTCTGCGGGGGTACGGGCTGTACAGCCTCTAAAAGTAAAGACATAGCCTCCAATCTCGAACACTATATTAAAGAGAATGGATTAGACAACAATGTAAAAGTTATACATACAGGGTGTTTTGGTTTTTGTGAAAAAGGTCCTATTGTCAAAGTTATGCCTGATAATACTTTTTACACAGAAGTAGCACCAGATGATGCAAAAGAAATAATTGAATCTCATATTTTAAATAACAAAAAAGTAACTCGTTTGCTTTATTTAGACCCAGAGAAGAAGGAACATATTGACAACTCTAAGGATATGGCCTTTTACAAGAAGCAGATGAGAATTGCTTTGAGGAATTGTGGTCTTATTGACCCTGAAAACATAGAAGAATACATTGCTATGGAGGGGTATCAAGCCTTAGCAAGATGTATTACCGAATACACTCCCGAAAAAGTTATAGAAATAGTGACCAACTCCGGACTTAGCGGAAGAGGAGGCGCTGGTTTTCCAACAGGAAAAAAATGGGCAGCAACGGCAAGGAGCAAAGCAGAACAGAAATATATTGTTTGTAATGCTGATGAGGGAGACCCGGGTGCCTTTATGGACAGAAGTATATTGGAGGGCGACCCTCATTCTGTTTTGGAAGCCATGACAATAGGTGCTTATTCCATAGGAGCAACGAAGGGATTGATTTACATACGAGCAGAGTACCCTTTGGCTGTGCATAGATTACAGGTTGCTATCAAACAAGCGAGAGTTTATGGCTTTTTAGGAGAGAATATCTTGGGAACAGGATTTAATTTTGATATAGAAATACGTTATGGTGCAGGTGCTTTTGTTTGTGGTGAAGCAACAGCTCTTATTCACTCTATGGAAGGCAAAAGAGGTGAGCCAACCTTTAAACCTCCACGTACAAGTGAAAAAGGTTATCTTGGTATGCCTACTAATGTAAACAACGTAGAAACCTATGCCAACGTACCTATTATTATACTCAAAGGTGCCGATTGGTTCTCTTCCATAGGTACGGCAAATTCTAAAGGCACAAAGGTTTTTGCTCTTGCCGGACAAATCAAGAATGTGGGACTTATAGAAGTACCTATGGGGACGACTCTTAGAGAAATTATTTACGAAATAGGTGAAGGAATAAAAGATGACAAAAAATTTAAGGCTGTACAAACTGGAGGACCTTCGGGAGGATGTCTTACAGAGAAACATCTTGATATTCCTATAGATTACAAAACTCTTTCCGATGCTGGCAGTATGATGGGCTCGGGAGGTATGGTTATTATGGACGAAAGCTCTTGTATGGTTTCGGTAGCAAAATTCTATTTGGACTTTACTGTGGAGGAATCTTGTGGAAAATGTACTCCTTGTCGTGTAGGCAACAAAAGATTGTACGAAATGCTTGACAAAATAACCAAAGGAAAAGGTACAATGGAGGATTTGGAACACTTGCGTAACTTATCAACAGTTATTAAGGAAACGGCTCTTTGCGGACTTGGACAATCTTCTCCAAACCCTATACTTTCCACTTTGGACAACTTTTGGGATGAGTACGTAGAACATGTTGTAGATAAAAAATGTCGTGCAGGGGTTTGCAAAGATTTGATACATTATGAAATAAATCCAAGCGTTTGTATAGGTTGCACCAATTGTGCAAGAAATTGTCCTGTTGATGCTATAAGTGGAGAAAGAAAAACTCCTCATGTAATAGACCAACAAATGTGTATCAAATGCGGTACTTGTGTAACCAAATGTAAATTTAATGCTATTAGAGTTTTGTAAATCATTTTAAGAGGAGGAAAGAGTAAATGGAAAATATGGTAAATTTAACTATAGACGATGTAAAACTACAAGTGCCTAAGGGAACAACTATTTTGAAAGCGGCTAAAAGCATAGGTATTGATATACCCACTCTTTGTCACTATGAATTGAAAGGACAAGGTATAGAAAACAGACCTGGTTCTTGTAGAGTGTGTATGGTAGAAATAGAAGGAAAAGGAAACCTTGCTGCTGCTTGTGCTACCAATGTTTCGGAGGGTATGAAAGTTAAAACTCATACTCTAAGAGTGATTATGGCAAGAAGAACCGTTGTAGACTTATTGCTTAGTGACCATCCGGCAGATTGTCTTGTTTGTCCACAAGGAGGCAAATGCGAATTACAGAAACTTGCCGTTGACCTTGGACTTAGAGAGGTTACCTATAAAGGAGAGCAATCGGTTTATAAAATAGATGTTTCTCCTGCCATAATAAGAGATATGAATAAATGCGTTATGTGTCGCCGTTGCGAAACTGTATGCAATTCTTTGCAAACCGTGGGTGCCTTATCTGGTATAAACAGGGGCTTTAATGCTGTGGTAGGCACTGCTTTTGAACAAAAACTTGCCGATAGTACTTGCGTAATGTGTGGACAATGCGTTCAAGCCTGTCCTGTTGGAGCCTTGAGTGAAGTAGATAACACTAGACAAGTAATGCAGGCTATTTCCGATAGTAAGAAAACTGTAATTGTACAAACTGCTCCTGCTGTTAGAGTTGCTTTGGGAGAAGAGTTTGGTATGGAACCGGGTAGCCGAGTAACAGGTAAAATGGTTGCCGCTTTAAAAATGCTTGGCTTTGACTATGTGTTTGATACAGATTTCGCCGCCGACCTTACTATTATGGAAGAGGGTACGGAAATGCTCCAACGTATAAACAAATATATGAACGGGGATAAGGATGTAAAACTTCCTATAATGACTTCTTGTTGTCCGGGTTGGGTCAATTTCTTTGAAAGATATTACCCAGATATGCTTGATGTACCTTCTACAGCAAAATCTCCTATGCAAATGTTTGGCGCCATAGCAAAAACTTATTGGGCTGAGAAAATGGGTATAAAAAGAGAAGACTTAGTTGTCGTTTCCATTATGCCTTGCGTTGCTAAAAAATATGAGTGTCAACGAGATGAATTTAAAATAGAAGGCAACCCTGATGTAGATTATTCTTTGACCACAAGAGAATTGGCAGATATGATAAAATTGCTAAGTATCAAATTTGCCGACCTAAAAGAAGAGGAATTTGACAGACCTTTGGGAGAAAGTACAGGAGCCGGAGTTATTTTTGGAGCGACAGGTGGAGTAATAGAAGCAGCCACTCGTACAACCTACGAACTTTTTACAAAAAAAGAACTTGGCAAAGTAGATTTCCAAGATATAAGAGGTTTAGAAGGAGTAAGAGAAGCCACAGTAGATTTTAACGGTACTCCTATACACATAGGCATAGCACATGGTTTGGGTAACGCAAGAAAACTTTTGGACAAAATAAGAAAGGGTGAAACAATGTTTCATGCCATAGAAATTATGGCTTGTCCTGGAGGTTGCGTTGGTGGAGCAGGTCAGCCTTATCATCACGGAGATTTTTCTAAGGTAGAAAAACGTTTAAAAGCTATCTACGAAGAAGATAAGAACAAACCACTGAGAAAATCGCACGAAAACCCATACGTACAACAACTTTATAAAGAGTTTTTGGGTGAGCCTTGTGGAGAAAAATCACATAAACTTCTTCATACTCATTATTTTGATAAATCGGCAGTGATAGAAGAAGTGGACGAATAGTTTTTTTTTTAGAAAACACTCAAAAAAGTAAAGTTTTTATGGCAAAAATTAGTTTAAACAGCAAAAAGATAGAAAGAATAAAAGAAATATGTGAATCTTTTAACAATTCACACGGAGAGATAATAAATATATTACATAGAGTACAAGGAGAGTTCGGTTTTTTGCCTGTAGAGGTACAAGAACTTATTTCTGAACAAATACGTATGCCAGTGGCTCAAATATATGGTATAGTCAGTTTTTATTCTTTCTTTTCCATGCAACCAAAAGGCAAATATCCTATTTCCATATGTTTAGGTACAGCTTGCTATGTAAGAGATAGCGAAAAGGTATTAGATGAATTTAAACGACAACTCGGTATTGGTTTGGGCGAACTTTCCGCCGATGGCAAATTCTCGTTGGATACTTTAAGGTGTGTAGGTGCTTGTGGCTTGGCTCCAGTGGCCTTGATAGGAGATAAAGTATATGGAAGAATAACACCAAATCAAGTAAAGGATATTATTGCAGAGTACAATTAAAAGAAAATTTTTCTCTTTCATAATATTTTAAGGCATATTCTACAAAAGGAGTATGCTTTTTTTATTAAATCAAAAAATAATTTGAATAGTATTATAAAATTTTTATATCCTTGCGAGTGAGAGGATTTAATAAGTTTCTTTTTTAATGATAGAAAACATTATGAAAAAGAATATTACATATTTTAATTTTTCGTTTCTCCTTATATATGCTTCGGAGCGTATATGGTTATTGGGTAAGAATAACCATCTGCTGTCTGCCTATGTAGGTAGATGAGATTGCTTATTTATAGGCTTTTAACCACTTTTTGCAAACTTCTTTTTCCTACCTGCATAGGCTACGACAAAAGAAATCTAATCTTTTGTCTTTCACAAGAAAACACAGAAGTAAAGCCCAAAAAAATAATTAAATAGTTTTCAACAATAAAAAAAAATCACAGAAATGAAAATAAAAATAGTGAATTAAAACTTAGTGATGTTAAGTACAGAGTTCAAAAAATTAGCCCAAAATTGTATTTGATAAATACAAAGTTTAAGTCTTTTGATAGTTTGATAGATTATAATGACAATGTTTTAAAATCTAAAGTTTTAGTAACACAAGATTCCAATATTTTATGAACAACACAAAAAATATTTGTCAAAGTAAAGAATAATAAAATAGATGAGGTTCTTGCAAAATATAAAATTCCTTATATAAACTACAATCAATTCGGCTCTGATGACAATGTTTATTTGATAAAACTAAAAGACGTTGAAGAGAATTCTATTTAGCTTGCAAACTATTTGTATGAAACTGGTAAAGTAGAGTTTTCCAAACATGATTTGGGTAGATTTATAACTTCATATAATACTCACTACTCAGAACAATGGGCTTTGAATAATACAGGACAAAGTGGAGATGTTGCCGGAGTAGACATAAATATAGAGAGTGCATGGGATATAACTGCTGGACGAGATATTAAAATTGCAGTATTAGATGAGGGTGTAGATTTAACGTATGATGATTTAATTGTCAACTTGTTATCGGGCTATGATACAACGGGAGAAAATTCTAACGGTGGATATCAAAATAGTAAGTCTCATGGAACAAATTGTGCTGGAATTATATCTGCAACAGATAACAATATTGGAGTTAAAAGTATTGCATATAATTCAAATATTGTACTATAAAAAGTATATTCTACCTAATATTAGAGTTATATTTTTTACAGTTTAGACTGCACTGAATTTTTATAAATTTGTTATTTTTGGAAAATATTTATACATATATAATTTAAGTAAATATACAATATAAGTAAATGAAAACCGACCTAAAAGAATTTAGAAAATATGTTGCCCAGATATCAGAAATTGATAGTATCATACTTGACCCGCAAAGTGCAGAAGGTATTTGGGTATATACCACAGATGGAAAAAAATATATGGATATGCTTTCGGGGATTTGTGTTGGAAATATAGGACACAAAAATCCCAAAGTGGTAGAAGCAATAGAAAAGCAAATGCAGGATTATCTTCATGTTATGGTTTATGGAGAGTATATGCAAAAACCACAATTGGATTATATAAAAAGATTAAAGGAGTTTTTGCCAAATGAGTTGCAACAAATATTCTATGTCAATTCTGGTAGCGAAGCAATAGAAGGAGCAATAAAAACAGCCAAACTTTTTAACCATAGAAAAGAAATAATAACTTATAAAAACTCATATCATGGCTCCACTCTTGCTTGTGTATCTATGATTAGCGGAAAAGAATTTAGAGAACCTTTTACACCTCTTTTACCATATTGTAATTATATTAATTTTAACAATGAGGAGGACTTATTGAAAATAACAGAAAAAACTTGTTGCGTTGTTGCTGAATGTGTTGCTGTAGGAGAAGGAGTGCAACTACCTAAAAACGACTATTTAAAAAAACTTCGCAAACGATGTATAGAGATGGGAGCAGTGCTTATTTTAGATGAAATACAAACAGGCTTTGGTCGTACGGGAAGTTTGTTTGCTTTTGAACAATATGATATAATTCCAGATATACTTTGCATAGCCAAAGCTATGGGAGGAGGGTTACCTATAGGTGCTTTTATTGGTAAAAAAGAAATGATGGACAAATTGAATAATCATCACCCATTGATAGGTCATGCCACAACATACGGAGGCAACCCTGTTTGTTTGGCTTCTGCTCTTGCTACACTTAACTATATAGTAGATAATAATTTATTAAAAGACGTTGAGAAAAAAGGAGAACTATATAGGCAAAAACTAAAACACAAACACATAGAAAGAGTTGAGGGAGTTGGACTATTCAATGCTATATATCTAAAAAAAGACATAGATTGGAAAAAAGCACTTATTTTTTGTTTTGAACAAGGTGTAATAACGGGAACTCACCTGTTTAATTCAAATGCTTTAAGTATTAAACCACCTTTGATTATCACAGAAGAAGAAATAAATCAAAGTATTACAAAGATATTACAAGCCTTAGATAAAATATAATTTGTATGCTATTACCCAATTTTCTATGGAAAAAGTAGTATATTTGCAAATTATTTTAATAGAGTATTAAAAGAGTAAATAATTATGTCATTAATCAAATCTATTTCTGGTTTTAGAGGTACAATTGGCGGTAGGGTTGCAGATAATCTTACCCCTGTTGATTTGGTGAGTTTTGTTTCTGCCTTTGCGCAATTGATAAAAGAAAAAACAAATAAGGAACACATTTCCATTCTTATAGGACGCGATGCAAGAATATCGGGTGAAATGGTTAGCCATTTGGTTACGGGAACACTTATGGCTATGGGAGTGGATGTATTGGACACTGGGTTAAGCACGACTCCTACCACCGAAATTGCTGTTGTAGACAACAAAGCGGATGGAGGTATTATTCTTACAGCCTCTCACAACCCTATACAGTGGAATGCCTTAAAATTTTTAGCAGGTAATGGAGAATTTATTTCAAAAAAAGACGGCGAAAGAGTTTTGGAACTTGCAGCAGAAAATAATTTTACCTTTGCGCAAGCAACAGAATTAGGCAAATACACCAAAATAGACGATGCTGTGGACAAACATATAGAAAAAGTTTTGGCCTTACCTTTGGTTGATGTAGAGTCTATAAAAGAGGCTAAATTTAGAATTGCTTTTGATTCTGTCAATTCAACCGGAGGTTTTGTACTTAGAAAACTACTTTTAGCACTTGGAGTAAAAGATATTTTTGGACTAAATGAAGAGCCAACAGGTGTGTTCGCTCACAACCCAGAACCTTTGCCTGAGAATATTAAAGATATTTGCGACTTGGTTGAAAAAGAGCATTGTCATGTAGGTTTTGTAGTTGACCCGGATGTAGATAGACTTGCTTTGGTGACAGAAACTGGCAAACCTTTTGTTGAGGAATATACTTTGATTGCTGTGGCTGACTATGTTTTGGAAAATACTCCAGGCAATACGGTAAGTAACCTCTCTTCTTCAAGAGCTTTGAAAGACATAACCGAAAAGAAATATAATCAAAAATACTTTGCTTCTGCTGTTGGTGAGGTAAATGTTATTGAGAAAATGAAAGAAGTAGGAGCTATAATAGGAGGAGAAGGTAATGGAGGAGTTATTTACCCTGAATGCCATTATGGAAGAGATGCTCTTGTAGGTGTTGCTCTATTTCTCACCTTATTGGCAAAGAAAAAAATGAAATGCTCAAACCTTAGAGATACCTATCCTAATTATGTTATTGCTAAAAAGAAAATGGAACTTACTCCAGAAATAGATATAGACTTAGTACTTAATTCTATCGCAGAAAAATATAAAAATTATGATGTGATAACCATTGACGGAGTAAAAATAAACTTTGATAACGAATGGGTACATTTGAGAAAAAGCAATACGGAGCCTATACTTAGAATATATTCTGAGAGTGATGCTATGACAACAGCCGAACACCTTGCTAATGTAATTATAGAGGATATTACAGACATAATAAGAGAAAATTTGTAACATCATAGTGGAGTATACAGAGGAAGAAATATTATCTCTTTTAAAGAATGTTGCAAAAGAAAAAATGCCCAAAGGAACTGTTGTTAAACTTTTTGGTTCAATAGCAAGATGGGAGGCAAGAACAGATTCTGATTGGGATGTGCTTATCTTATTAGATAAGGAACAACCAAGTTTTGAAGATAAGGACAATGTATTCAATGCGTTTTTTGATATTGGATTCAAAACAAACCAGTTTATAAATACCATTATTTTTAGCAAAAAACAATGGGAAGAGTCTTATTTCACTCCATTTTACAATAATGTAGAACAAGATGGAATTATACTATGAGTTTAAATGAAGAAGAAAAAAAAATTTGATTTCTTTTAGATTGGCAAAATCAGAGGATGCTTTGAAAGATGTAGATTTATTGTTAAATAAAAATAGTTTCCATTTTAGCAAAAAAGAAAATTGGATTGGAATAATAGATAATTTCAAATGAAAAAGTAATAATTATGACATATACAGATAAAGAAAAGAAATTTAAGAGATATACCGTTACCACTGCCCTACCCTACGCAAACGGACCTATACATATAGGACATATGGCAGGAGTTTATATTCCGGCAGATATATATTGTCGTTATCTTAGAATGATGGACGAAGAAATTTTGTTTATTGGAGGAAGCGATGAACACGGTGTTCCTGTTACCATAAGAGCAAAAAAAGAGGGATGTACTCCACAAGATATAGTGGATAGATATCATACTATTATCAAAAAAAGTTTTGAAGATTTTGGTATTTCCTTTGATATTTATTCTCGTACAACAAGTCCTATTCATCAAAAAACAGCTTCTGATTTCTTTCTTAAACTATATAATGAAGGTAAATTTATAGAGCAAACGAGCCAACAATATTATGATGAGCAGGAAAAAACTTTTCTTGCAGACCGTTATATTACAGGTACTTGTCCAATTTGTGGTAATGAAAGAGCTTATGGAGACCAATGCGAGAGTTGTGGAAGTTCTCTAAATGCTACTGATTTAAAGAATCCTAAAAGTGCTTTAAGTGGAAACGCTCCCATACTCAAAGAGACAAAACATTGGTTTTTACCTTTAGATAAGTATGAGAACTTTCTCAAAGAATGGATTTTGGAAAATCACAAAGAATGGAAAACAAATGTATATGGTCAATGTAAATCATGGCTTGACAATGGCTTGCAACCAAGGGCTGTAACAAGGGATTTGGACTGGGGTATAAAAGTACCTCTAAAGGAGGCTGAAGGCAAGGTTTTGTATGTCTGGTTTGATGCTCCTATTGGGTATATTTCAAATACAATAGAATACGACAAAAATAATTGGGAAAAATGGTGGAAGGAAAAAGACACCAAACTTGTACATTTTATTGGCAAAGATAATATTGTTTTTCATTGCATTGTATTTCCGTCTATGCTTAAAGCGGCTGGCGACTTTATTTTACCCGATAATGTTCCCGCAAATGAATTTCTTAATTTGGAAGGAGATAAAATATCAACCTCAAGAAATTGGGCTGTATGGTTACACGAATATTTGGAAGATTTTCCAAACAAACAAGACGTTTTGAAATATGTGCTTTGTGCCAACGCACCAGAAACAAAAGACAACGATTTTACTTGGAAAGATTTTCAAACTAGAAACAACTCCGAACTCGTTGCTATTTTAGGCAATTTTATTAATAGAACAATGGTACTTACACACAAATATTTTGAAGCTAAAGTACCTCAAATAAATGAGTTAAATGATTTAGATAAACAAACAATGGAGGAAATAAAAACCTATCCTCAAAAAATAGGCACTTTGATAGAAACTTATAAATTTAGAGATGCCTTATTTGAATTGATGAATCTTGCTCGTCTTGGCAATAAGTATTTGACAGAAAATGAACCTTGGAAAACTTATAAGACTGATATACATCGCACTGAAACGGTTTTGAATATTTCGCTTCAAATTTGTGCTAATTTATCTATACTTATGGAGCCTTTTATTCAATTCTCAGCAAAAAAACTTCAACAAATGCTATATTTAAAACCATTAAAATGGTATCAAGCAGGTAATTGCTGTTTATTAGAAATAGGACATAGAATAAATAATCCTGAGTTGTTGTTTGAGAGAATAGAAGATGCTGATATACAAAAGCAACTTGATAAATTAGAGGCAAGTAAAAAAGCTAACGCCATAACCAATGCAGAAGTTGAAGCACAAAAAAAGAACATTAGTTTTGAGGATTTCTCTGCTATGGATATACGTGTAGGTACTATAATAGAGGCTGAAAAAGTTGCTAAAACAAAAAAATTGCTAAAACTTACCATAGACACAGGTATAGATAAAAGGACAATAGTTAGCGGTATTGCAGAATATTACTCTCCTGAGAACATTATAGGTAAGCAGGTTAGTGTTTTGGTAAATCTTGCACCAAAAAATCTCAAAGGCATAGAAAGTCAAGGTATGATACTTATGGCTGAAAATGCAGATGGAGAACTCGCCTTTGTTTCTACTGAAAAGCAATTTAAAAACGGAAGCACTATAAGATAAATAAACACAAGGTAAAAAAA
>CAZVEO010000074.1:0-12603 GCA_964626385.1 uncultured Bacteroidaceae bacterium | reverse complement strand
AAGATTTTTTGACCTGACCAAACGCGTGCACACTTTTTTTTTGTAACTTATTGATAATCAGTAAACGGATTTCTCTATTTTTTTTGTAAGTTTTGTTAGGTTTGAATAGGTTCAGCCTGAGCTAAACTTAAGAGATAAAAAAATAAACTGCTCTATTTTTGCAGAATAAAAAAAGATTGTATCTTTGCAAAAATTTTGGAGAGGTGCTCGAGTGGCTGAAGAGGCTCGCCTGGAAAGCGGGTAAGCGGCAAAACCGCTTCGGGGGTTCGAATCCCCCTCTCTCCGCAAAAGATTTTTAAGTCTAAAAATTTATTTTTTCCATCAGTAGTTTTATATTTGGGTATGTGTCTTCAAATATTGAAGGCAGTTTCTCTTTTTTTATCCATATCAATTTACTAATACCCTCAACTGTTTGAGGAGATAGGTCTTCCAAAGAGGAAGAGTGCATTTTGTACCAATAGGTGTGTTTTAATTCTTGTCTGCCATGCATATAATAGGTATGGTAAGTAATATCAAAAAAACTTTCTATAATAAGGTTTTTTATTCCAGTCTCCTCCATAACCTCTCTTTTGGCTGTGGTTTCAAAACTTTCGCCTAACTCACAATGTCCCTTTGGCAAATCCCAACATTCATTTCTCCACATAAATAATAATTCCCCCTTCTCATTTTCTACTATTCCACCTGCAGCAAAAACGTGATAAAGACTTTGAGTAGAGAAAGCAAAAACCTCTTCAACACTTGTTTTTTCACACAAAAGAAGAGTGTTTTCTTTATTTTCATCATTGAAAAGTAAAGAAAAATCTATTTGTTTAAAGTTTTCATTATCACAAGTTATGATATTTTGAAATTCGTTTGTTTTTATTGTTGGCAATGTTTTTGTTATTAAAATTTTACTCTCTTTATTAAAAATGATGTACCTTTGCATACTGTTTAAACTTTTATATATCTATTATGAATAAGGAAAATGCTATAGAAGCCGCACGTTGTCTTTTGAATATAAAGGCAATAAAACTTTCACCTGAAAAACCTTTTACTTGGGCATCGGGTAGAAAATCTCCTATATATTGCGACAATCGTTTGACTTTGTCTTATCCTCCAATAAGAACGTATTTGAGGCAGCAATTCGTATCTATAGTTAATGAAATGTTTTCAAGTGTAGATGTTATTGTAGGAGTTGCCACAGGAGGTATTGCACAGGGTGTTTTGGTGGCTCAGGACTTGGGCAAGCCTTTTGCATATGTGCGTCCAGAGGCAAAACAACATGGTTTGAATAATCAAATAGAAGGTGCGGTTAAAAGCGGGCAAACAGTTTTTGTTATAGAGGATTTGGTTTCAACTGGTAAAAGCAGTTTGTTGGCTGTGGATGCTCTTAGAGAGGCGGGCTGTGATGTAAAAGGAATGGCAGCCATTTTCACATACGAATTGGAAATTGCAAAAAAGAATTTTGAAGAAAAGAAAGTTCCTTTGCAAACTATAACTAATTATTCCATTTTATTAGAAACAGCAATAGAGGAAAAATATATTTCTCCCGAAAATATAGAAACTCTAAATAAGTGGCGAGAAAATCCGGAGAAATGGAGCGAAGAGAGAATGTAATGCTTTTTATAAGAAAATGAAAAAGATAGATACAAAAATCATAGAATTAAATAAACCTGTGGAGGCTGTCTTTTATGCCTTGAGTGATTTTTCTAATCTTAGAGCCTTGCCTGAGGCTAATGATAAGATAAAAAATTTTCAATGCTCATACGATACTCTTTCCTTTGAGGCAGATGCTAACGGAATGGCAAATATAGAGGTAGAATTGAAAATAACCGACCGCAAGCCTTTTGAATACATTACCATAATGAATCAAAAGGAAATTATGGGTGGCTTTTCGTTTGCAATGAATTTTGTTTTCAATAAAGTAAATGATACCTCTTGCACTCTTCAAGGCAAATGCAATGTGGAGGGTAATGCTATGATTCTTATGATGTTTAAAAAACAAATAGAAAAAGGGTTAGATACTCTTATGGATGGGATAAAAAAAGCGGTGGATGGTCAATAAAACACATCCAAATAGAGGGTTTATAAAAAAAATGCCCGTTAGAATACTTTAATAGTTTTATGAAAAAGATTTGTTTACTTTTTGTGCTATTTTTTGTTTTTTCCTTTCTTTATGCACAAAAGGTAAACATTTTTGATTATGACCCTTGTATTGAACAGGTAAACAAAGGGCAGAAAAAACAATTTCAAAAAGCCTATTCCTTTTTTCAAGACCGTAAATTTCAAAAAGCCTCCCTCATACTTACTTCTATGATAAAACAAGATGAAGCTTTTGCTTCTGTTTATTTTGTTATGGGAATGATAGGAGTAAATACAGATAACTCCTCCATGATTAGAAAGTATTTCCCTTTATGTGTGAGTGAATGTGAAGAGTATTCCCATCCTTTGCTCTGGTATTATATGGGTATAATAAATTATTCTGATGAAAATTACACTTTGGCACAAAGTAATTTTCAAAAATTTATGACCTTATCGGAAGATAATGAATTGTATGATTCTTTGCGTAGTTCTGCCATAAATTATTTGAATTGGGGTGATTTTTTAAACAAAACTACTAATAATCCCATACCATTTTTCCCCAAAAAAATAGATTATTTGGCGGAGAATTGTAATTATTATCAACCTTTTATTACTGCCGATGAAAAAGAGATATACTTTCTTAGAGAGGAGACTATTATGGATACTGTGAGGGATAGTTTTCTTGCTTCTACTTCTTTGAGAAAAGAAATTAAAATGGGTAGGGCAATTTTAGACACTAATGATTATTATGATAGAGGGTTGGTTTTGCCATTGCCCTTTAATGATACAAAAATGGAGGAGAGAGTTTCTTTGACAGCTGATAATAATTTACTTGTTTTTGCTCGCAGAGACAAACAAAACTGGAATTTGTATTATTGCTTGCGTTATGGTGATTATTTTTCCGACCCCAAGCCCCTAAATATTAATACTCAAGAAGCAGATGAAAGGCAACCTTTTATTACTTGGGACGGAAATACTTTGTTTTTTGTTTCAAATAGAAAAGGAGGTAAAGGTGGTTATGATATTTATTTGTCCAATAGAAAGAACGAAACAGAGTGGAATGAACCCATCAATTTGGGAAGTGAGGTAAATACTCCTTTTGATGAGAGTTTTCCTTTTTTGTCTTTTGATGATAGTGTGTTGTATTTTCTTTCCAATGGACACAAAACCATAGGAGGTTCGGATATCTTTTACAAACCTTTGTTTAAGGAAACAAAAGTTACAAACATGGGGTATCCTATTAATACCGAAAATAATGAAGGAAATATAGGAGTAATGATAGATGGCAAAACAGCCTATACGACTCATAGAGGAGAAAAAGAGAAATACCTTTCTATAAAAACGTTTTCTTTACCTCAATATGCTCAAAGTCAAAGTTGTGTATTAAAAAAAGGAAATGTTGTTTTTGATGTTGAAAGTAATATAATGTTAGATTTATTTAATCTTTCTGTAAACAAGATTCATAACATAAACATTACTCCTCAACAACCTTCTTTTGTATTAGTATTACAAGAAAACTCTTATTACTATCTATCTTTTAACAAGTTGGGATATATGTTTTACACTACCAAAATCAATAATGATAGCGAGGATAGCTTGACAATACATGTTAAGCCGATAGAAAGTGGACAAAATATGATATTGAAAAACATTGAACCCAATAAGTCAAATACAGATTTTACTCAGGAGTGTTATCTTGCAGTTATTATGCCTTTTATGAATTTTCTTTCCACCAATGCACATATAAGAGTTAATATATCTGCAAATGAAAAAATACTTAAAGTTTTGGAAAAACATCTTATAAATAAAGGCATAAGAAAAGACAGATTTGTATTAAAAAAGACAGAGGATAACAATATATTTTATGAAATACAATAAAGATTATGTGGCTATTTTTATAGAAAATATTTATCTTTGCATTAAACTTTTGTAGGCAGATGAAGAATGTATATATAGAGACTTATGGGTGTCAGATGAATCAAGCCGATAGCGGTATAGTATCAAAGATATTGACAGAAAATGGATATTCTATTGTAAAAAGCGATAAGCAAGCAGATGTTATACTTATAAACACTTGTGCTGTAAGAGACAATGCAGAGAAAAGAATACACAATAGGGTACATGATTTGCAAGCACTGAAAAAGAAAACCCCTCATCTAAAAATAGGTATCTTAGGTTGCATGGCAGAGAGATTAAAAGAATCTCTTGTAGAAAAGGATAAAGTAGATATTGTTGCAGGACCAGACTCTTATAGAAAAATAGCTCAACTTATATCACAATCTTTTGCTGTAGATGTGTTACTTTCTAAAGAAGAAACCTACGAAGATATTATACCTATAGAAATCAATACAGATGGTATTTCTGCTTTTATTTCTATAATGAGAGGATGTGAGAATTTTTGCTCTTATTGTGTGGTGCCTTATACGAGAGGAAGAGAAAGAAGTCGCTCGGCTCAAAGTGTGGTAGAACAAGCAAAACATTTGTTTGATTTGGGTTATAGAGATATTACTCTTTTGGGGCAAAATGTTAACTCTTATTTGTATAAAACAGAAAACGAACAAATTAATTTTGCTCAACTTATAACTATGGTTGCACAAATAGACCCAAAACTTAGAGTACGTTTTGCAACCTCTCATCCAAAAGATATTTCTGAAGAACTTGTGGACAATATTGCTAAGTATGACAATATATGCAAATATATACATCTTCCAGTACAATCGGGTAGCGATAGAATGCTTAAAATAATGAATAGAAAGTATTCCATAGAAGATTATAGACAAAAAATAACTATGATTCGCAACAAGATACCAAATTGTTCTTTGAGTACAGATATTATTGCAGGCTTCTGCACAGAAACCATAGAAGATCATCAAGCCACTCTTGATATAATGTCTTGGGTTGGGTATGATTCTGCTTATATGTTTAAATATTCTGAGCGTCCGGGTACTCTTGCTGCAAAGAAATATGAGGACGATGTACCCGAGCAAGAAAAAGTAAGACGACTAAATGAGATTATTGCTTTACAAAGAGAATTGTCTTTGCAAAACAACAAAAAAGATGTAGGCAAAGTTTTTGAAGTCTTAATAGAGGGACCAAGTAAAAGGGATGAGAACAAATATTTTGGTCGTACCTCGCAAAATAAGGTTGTTGTCTTTGACAAAAACTCACATAATAAGGGAGAATATGTAAATGTAAAAATAAATTCCTGCACCTCAGCTACTCTCATAGGCAGTATTTGTGAGTAAAAAAATAATAAATTTATAGAAAAAACAGAAAAATATAATAACTTTGCAAATTCAAAGTAGGGTAGATAAACGAATAAAATATATAATAATATGAAAAAAGTTTGTAACATACTCGTAGTGCTGAGCATTATTGTTATGCTTGCGTCTTGTACGTCTCAAAAGAACTTGATTTACTTCCAAAACGATGAACTAAAATCAGAAAATCAGCCAGATACTATGATATACAAATATACTGAGGGCTATACCAACGCTTCGCCTGAGTATAAAATACAACCTCAAGATATGTTGTATATTCAGATTTATTCGTCGGTGGATGAGAAGGCTTTACTGCTTTTTCAATCAACAACCCAAACTACTAACTACTCTACATACGGAGACCAAAGCCTTTACCTTAATTCATACGAGGTTGACCAAAACGGTTTTATAGATTTGCCAACAATAGGAAAAGTATTTGTAGAGGGTATGACCTTAGAGGAGGCACAACAAACCATAAAACAAAAAGCGGAGGAATACTCTGAAGGTATTGTGGTTATGTGTCGTATGGTAACGTTTAGAATTAAAGTTGCCGGAGAGGTTAATAGACCGGGTGTATATACTTTTTATCAACCTGTGGTAAATATTTTTGATGCTTTATTGACGGCTGGAGATTTAACCTATTATGGCAATAGACAAAAAGTAAGAATTATAAGAAAAACTTCTGATGAAGATATTGTTTATACCTTAGATATAAGAAAGGCTTCTGTTTTGCAAAACAAAAACTATTATTTGCGTCCCGGTGATATAGTATATGTAGAGCCAAACAAAAACACAAAAACTTTGACTACTATAAATCCTCCTTTGACTACCATAACATCTTCTCTTTCTCTAATAACTTCCATAATAGCAATTATAGTAACAATTAATAATATGAAATAATACTTTATGAATCCAAAAAATATATCAAATAAACAAATAGAAACAACTGCAGCAGGGCAAGAAAAAGAAAATCAGATAAATATTGCCGAGTTGTGGTTTAAGGTGTGTGAAAAATGGTATCTTTTTGCAATAACAGTAGCCATAACTTTAATTCTTGCTTTTTTTGTTAATAGATATGCTACTCCTAAGTACGAGTCTTCAGCTACTCTTTTGATAAAGACAAACAATGAAATGTTAAATTCTATGTTTATAAATACAGCATTTTTGCGTTCTGGCAACGAAGATTTTCAAAATGCAATAGGTACAATACAATCCAATACCATTACAAAACATGTCCTTAAAACAATGAATATGTATGTATCTTATTATCAAAGATTAAATTTTAGATATGATGATATATACAAGGACACTCCGTTTGAGGTTATTTTGGATATTACTCAGCCTCAACCAACCAATATGAGTATAAAGGTAAAGATATTGGACAAAGAAACCTTTGAACTTTCATACGATGCCAAGAGCAATATCTCTGTATATGATTATGTAGAAGACCAACTTTTGGACGAAAAAACCGATGTGCCAAGTAGGGATGTTAAGTTGAAATTTGGTGAGTGGTACAACAAAGATGGTATGCGTTTTAAGGTAAAACTTGTAGAAGACAAATGGGATGATAAGAATGTGAACTTGCCTTACGCTTTTAGAATTAACAATTTGGAGGCAATGGCAGAAGCTTATAACTCTACCAAGATAGACCTTATCAATAAGGAATCTTCCATTGTAACCATTAAATTCAAAGACAATAACCCTAAAATTGCAATAGATTTTGTTAACACTTTGTGTCAGGTGTATATAGATAAAACTTTTGAAGAAAAAAATTATCTAAACATAGCAACCATAGATTTTGTTAACAATCAAATAGTGGCTATTTCTGATTCACTTTCCATTGCCGAGGCAAAAAGAGAATCTTTCAAAGAATTACACAACACTCTTAATCTTACCAACGATGGTCAGTATTTGTATGAAAAAAGTAACAAATTACAAGAACAGAAAGCTTTAGAATATTCTAAAAGACAATATTACAACTATCTTACCAACTATATAGATGTTGCCGATATAGATGAGGGTATAGCCTCTCCGTCTGCGGCAGGGGTAACTGATGTTGTGCTTAATACTCTTATAGGAAAATTGTCCGATGCAATAATAGAATACAAAACCACTATTGCAAAACGTTCTGACAAGAACCCTAAAACCAAAGAATTGAAAACAACCATAGAAACGATAAGAAATCAAATATCTGAGAGTTTAAAGAGTATAAAAGAGGCTTCAAACATTATTGTGAAAGAATTGGAAAGACAACAAAATGAATTGCAACTCGCTATCAACAAACTACCTTCTACGGAAAGAAATATGATAAATATAGAGCGTCAATTCAAATTTAATGATGAGATATATTCTTTCTTGTATCAAAAAAGAGCAGATGCTGAGATAGCAAAAAATGCGGCTTTGCCTGACCATAAGATAATAGACAAAGCAACAGTTTCTAACAAGGTTTATCCTCGTACGGCGTTGAATTTTTTTATTGCTTTCTTGTTGGGATTGTTGTTTCCGGGCTTGTACATATTCTTAAAACATATAACAAAGGATACTATAGACAGCAAAGACGATTTGCAGAATGTATCTCAAAATCCTATACTTGGATATATTCCTCGTTTCCCAGATGGAAGCAATCCTTTGATGGTCTTTAACAAACCTAAATCTCAAATAACAGAGTGTTATAGAACAATAAGAACCAATGTTAAGTATATTTTGGATAGTAAAGAAAGCGAGGATAAGGGGTTGGGAAAAACTATTCTTATTACTTCTTCTATGCCAAACGAGGGCAAATCTCTTACCTCAGTAAATATTGCTTCTGTTTTTTCCATAAATAAGAGTAAAACTTTGCTTTTGGAATGTGACCTTAGAAAACCAAGATATCACAAAACATTTGGACTTGATGCAAGCAAAGGTATAACCTCTTATTATGTAGGTAAAGTGGGTGTTGAGGATATAATTCAACATACTGAGTTTGATAATTTTGATGTTGTATGTGTGGGTCAAGTACCTCCTAACCCATCAGAAATTATAGATTCCGAGAAAATGAAAAATCTTATCATAGAATTGAGAAAAAGATATGATTATATCATTTTGGATACTCCTCCGGTAAATCTTATTGCGGATGCTCAAACTCTTGCAAAACAAGTGGATGTTGTGTTGTATATGGTTAGATTAGGAAGAACCTCTGCTTCTATTCTTTCAAATTCTTTGGTAGAAATGGAGCAAAGAAGCAATGTTGCTGTTAACTTTATACTTAATGGTGTAGAAAACGTTATGCAAAAATATGGGTATGGCAAGGGCTATGCTTACGGAAGAGGCTATGGTTATGGTGGATATGGCAAATACGGGTATGGAAAGTATGGATATGGTAATGGTTACGGCTATGGATACTTTGATGATGAAATTTCCCACAAACATACTCATCATTCAAGTAAGTCACGTAATCATTCAGGTAATAAACGCAATACCACTGATAATCAGTTAGATAGTAGTATGGGGGGGGGGATTTCTAAGTACGAAATATAAGATTTAACTTATCATAAATAGTTGTTATATATAACTTTTAACTTATAGGACGAAAACATAAGGTCTTTTCGTCCTATAAGTTTAACCGTAGAAAAACGTTTATGCATTGTAATATACCTATATTTATTCCTCATTTGGCTTGTCCTCATAGTTGTATATTTTGTAATCAAAGACATATTAGTGGACAATCTAAGGCTCCGAGTATAGAGCAAGTTAAAGAGATAATTGATGCTCATCTTGCTACTATAAAAAATGGAACAGAGGTGGAAGTAGCTTTCTTTGGAGGAAGTTTTACGGGTATAGAAATAAGCTTGCAAAACAAATATTTGCAAGCAATACAACCTTATATAAAAGAGGGCAAAGTAAAATCTATACGCTTGTCTACTAGACCCGATTACATAAATGAACAAATTCTTGATAACCTCAAAGCGAACAATGTCTTGGATATAGAATTAGGCGCTCAGTCTTTGGATGATGAGGTTTTATCTTTTTCAGAAAGAGGACACAAAGTAGAGGATGTTTATAAGGCATCTAAACTGATTAATTCTTATGGGTTTAATCTTGGTTTACAAATGATGATAGGCTTGCCATTAGACACCAAAGAAAAGAGTATCAACACAGCAAAAAAAATAGTTTCCTTAGGAGCAAAAACCACAAGAATATACCCTACTTTAGTAATAGAACATACTGCTTTGGCACAACTTTATAGAGAAAACAAATACTCTCCTTTGACTATAAATCAAGCCGTAGATTGGACAAAGGAAGTATATAAAGTTTTTGCAAAAAGCAAGATTAAAATACTTAGAGTTGGCTTACACCCTTCCAAAGATTTGGTATCAGGCAAAGGTTTCTTGGCAGGACCTTTTCATATTTCTTTTTTTGAACTTGTACTTTCTTCGCTTTGGAGAGATAAATTGTTGCAGTTGGATGATAAGATAAAAACCATATATGTTAACCCCAAAGATATCAACTACATAATGGGTTATCAATCAAAAAATAAAGACATTATTTCTCGTCGCTCTCTTAATATTATTCAAACAACAAGAGTGCAACAAGGAGAATTGACTACAGAATAAAACGGGAGTGGAATTTATTTTTATCAAATGATTTTGTAATTTTGCAAGACTAATATTTTTAATATGAAACCTTTAGCAGAAATACTCCGACCAAAAACTTTGGACGATTATCTTGGACAACAACATTTGGTGGGCAAAGGAGCAATACTCCGCAATGCCATAGAAAAAGGTCAAATTCCTTCTATGATACTTTGGGGACCTCCGGGCGTTGGCAAAACCACTCTTGCCAACATTATAGCCACAACTCTAACCCTCCCTTTTTTTTCTCTTTCTGCTATCAACTCTGGTGTAAAAGAGGTAAGAGAGGTTATTGACAAAGCCAAACAATATGGTAATAATAGTGTATTATTTATAGACGAAATACACAGATTTTCAAAATCTCAGCAAGACTCTTTGCTTGGAGCGGTGGAAAAAGGTATAGTAACCCTTATAGGAGCCACAACGGAAAACCCATCTTTTGAGGTTATAAGTCCTTTGCTATCTCGTTGTCAAGTTTATATACTTAAAGAATTAGACAAACAAGATTTGGATGCTCTGCTTTTCAAAGCTAAAGAATACATACAAAAAACAGAACAACGCAATATAGAACTCAAACAAACAGAAGCTCTATTGAGAATAAGTGGAGGAGATGCAAGAAAATTACTTAACGCTTTTGAAATGGTATGTAGTCAAAGTAAGGGTAATTTGATAATCACCAATGATTTGGTAAAAAATATTATTCAACAAAATATTGCCCTCTACGACAAAAAAGGAGAAAGTCATTACAATATAATTTCAGCTTTTATAAAGAGTATGCGAGGCTCTGACCCAAATGCTTCTGTCTATTGGTTGGCTCGAATGATAGATGCAGGAGAAGACCCTCTATTTATTGCTCGACGTATGATTATACTTGCCTCCGAAGATATAGGTAATGCCAACCCTAACGCCTTGCTTTTGGCAAATGCTTGTTTTGAGGCTTGCAACAAAATAGGTTACCCTGAGTGTAGAATAATACTATCACAAACCGCCATATATCTTGCCACCTCTGCCAAAAGCAACGCTTCCTATCTTGCCATAGACGAAGCTTTGGCAGAAATAAAACGTAGTGGTGATTTACCCGTTCCTTTACATCTAAGAAACGCTCCAACCAAACTAATGAAACAAATTGGCTATGGAGAAGACTATAAGTATGCCCATGACTATGAAGGTAATTTTGTAAAACAACAATTTCTACCCGATGCTCTGCAAGGCAAAATCTTGTACCAACCTCAAGATAACCCAAAAGAAAAACAAATACTCTCCTCCTTACAAAACCACTGGAAAGATATTTATAACTATTAACAATAAAAGGTTAACCTTAGGTTACAATGAGTTTTGTTGAGTTCTAAGGTTAGCACAAGTTGTGATAAGTTTGATGGGGTGTTTTTATATTATACAGTTTGAGTGATTTTATACCCTACTAATGAACTAAATTTTTTACATATTGAAGGTATGCGTCCTAATATCTGTCCAAAGAAAAAGCCCCAACGCTTGCGGAAAAATTGCATATAAATACTTTGTTCTATGAGTTTCAAATTTGATACCCATTGTTCCACCATATGTCCATTATCCATCCCAAAACGAATTTGAGCCTCATGATTACGAAGAGAATCTGGTTTTACTCCACGTCGACTCATCATTGTACCACATACATCAAACCATATTTCTCCCCCGATAAATCTATTTGCTATATTGCGTAGAAAATCTTTAACCTCTTTTTCATCAAAATACATAAGAACACCTTCGGCTATAAATATAAATGCTGACTCTGGATATTTGTTCTTTAAAGTATCCATCCAATCAGTCTCTAATAATGATGCAGAAATATAAATATTGTTACTTTGTTCTGGGATTAACTTTTTGCGTAGGTCAATAACTTCAGGTAAATCCATATCATAAAAAATGGCTTTTTTATTTCCAATACGTTGATAACGAGTATCTAAACCACAACCTACATTTACGACAATTGTTTTGTTATGAGATTCTACAAATCGTTTCACAGCGTGGTCAAAATACCAACCACGCACCAAACAACCAATCTCACTTAACTTTGCATGGTCAAATTTAGAATAATCATATTCTAAACTTTCTACCAATTGTTCTGCAATTTTATCATTTAGAATAGGATTTTTTTGCTTACTTTCCTTTGCTCTCATATGTAACGGTATAAGTAAAGTTTCCGCTACTATACTATTAAACTTATGTTCCATATATCTTGTATTTTTTTTATTAATCTATCCGTATAAATATAAATTATTATTGTGTTGCAAAAGTATTTTAATTTAGTAATTCACACAATACTCTATAATAGTGATTTTTATAAAAAACCTTACTTATTTGCCCTTATGCTAACTCATAATAACTCATTACAACCTATGCTAGCCTATAAGGTTAACGGCTTTGCCCTTATAGAACAGCCTCAGGCTGCAACTTATGCTAACCTATCAAAAAAGTAGTGGCTTTGCCCTTATAAAAGTAGGCTGAGTCTAAAAAAATCGGTTTACTGATTATCAATAAGTTACAAATAAAAAGTGTGCACGCGTTTGGTCAGGTCAAAAAATGTTCGTAACTTTGTAAGAGAAAAAGATACCTACCTCAAAATCAGCGATTTTTATCATTGTAACTACTTGATAATCAACAATAACGAATCTTCGTTTCGAGAAATCGAAACG
>CAZVEO010000073.1:0-12738 GCA_964626385.1 uncultured Bacteroidaceae bacterium | reverse complement strand
CCAAGATGTCCATAAATGATATAGAAGCATCTTCCATTGTAGAAACCAAACTTTCTATTTTTGACATTAAATAGTTATAACAAACTTGAAGTATCAATGCAACGATAAGACCGAAGACAGTTGTAATCAATGCCACTTTCATACCGCCAGCAACGACAGTTGGAGAAATATCACCTGCTTTCTCTATATCGTCAAATGCTTGTACCATACCAACAACAGTACCCAAGAAACCTAAAGACGGAGCAATAGCAATAAACAAAGATATCCAAACCATATTGCTTTCCAATCTTGCCATTTGAACACCACCATAAGAGGTAATCGCTTTTTCTACATCTTCTAAGCCATTGTCTACTCTGTCCAAACCTTGGAAGAATATAGAAGCAACAGGACCTCTTGTGTCTTTGCACACTTCTTTTGCAGCATCGTAATTGCCAGCAACGATATTGTCCTCTATCTTTTTAAGAAGTTTGTCTGCATTTGTAGTAGCAAGATTCAAATAAATAATTCTCTCTATAACCAAGCCTATACCAAGTATCAAACAGATAAGAATAGGTGTCATCCAACCAACACCACCTTCTATATACTTAGTTTTAAGAACTTGATGGAAAGATTGCTTATCTGAAGCAGTCGTCTCTTCTACAGCAGGAGTTTCTGCGGTAGCAGTTGTTTGAGAAACTGTAGTCTCAGAAGCAGTTGTTTCTGATGTTGTCGCATTTTTGTCTTGTGCATACGCAACGTTTACAAATAGTGTCAATAAAAATACCATTGACAAACAAGCAAATACTTTTTTCATGACTTTTTTGAATTGTTTTAATTATTTTATTCTTTTATTTCATTAAATACTATGCAATGTGCAAATTTACAACCTTATTTTAGAAATACAATAATAATTTATCTTTTTTTTGTCTATAAGTTATCTTAATCACTTATTTTCAATTACTAAGACCTTATCTATTCTTACACCTTCCATCTTCAAAATTCTAATAGTAAAGTTTTCCCATTTAATTTCGTCATTGACTTTTGGAAGTTTACCTGTTTGGGACAAGATAAGTCCGCTAAGTGTATCATAATCATACTCTGAAAATTTTTCTTTCATATTGAAATGAGAAAGAAAATCATAGAAAGAGTATTGTCCATCTACAAGAAAAGAGCCATCGCTTTGTTTGACAAAGTCCGGATTTTCATCGGCTTCTTGCAAATCAGAAGAGTTATCAACCAAAGCCTCTAAAATATCATTCATTGTAACCATTCCTTGCACTATTCCAAACTCATCTATTATGAAGGCATAATGTATTTTTGTTTTTTTGAATGTTTCCAAAACATCATATACACCAATACTTTCATGTAAAAAATTAGGCTCTCTCATCAAAGAAGACAAAACCAATTCACTATTGTCAAATTCCCTTATAATATCCTTTATATAAACAACTCCTACAATATTGTCTAAACTTTTGTCCACAACAGGATATATATAATGCACGCCATGTGAAAGTTTTTGCATTATGGAATATACTGTATCGTTTTTTTCAAACCATTCCAAATCCGCACGCGGTGTCATCAAAGAAACAATTCCTCTATCATCCAAATCAAAGACACGATTTACTATTTTTTGTTCTTTATCATCTATTTCTCCTGCCGAAGCACTATCTTTTATTATTGACCTTATTTCCTCCTCGGTAGCGTTTTCGCTGTCCTTTGGTTTATATCCTAAAAGAGAATAAATTACATTAGTAGTTTTGCTTAATAACCAAACGAAAGGAAAGGCAAGTTTTGACAAGAAAGACAAAGGTCTAACTATAAACGAGGCAACTCTTTCCGGGTTGGTCATTCCTATACGCTTGGGTACAAGTTCGCCTAATATCAACATTACAAAGGTTTCCACAACAACAATAACAACTCTTGCTATTATAGCAGCGTAGGTGGCCTCCATATTCAAACTTTTCAACAATTCAGCCAATCTTCCTACATACTGTTCTCCCGTATACAAACCTATTATTAGTCCTATTGTTGTTATTGCTATTTGTATGGTAGATAAGAAGTTATCTGGATTGTCTTTTATTTTAAGTATTGTTTCAGCATTTTTGTTTCCTTCCTTTAAAGAAGAGTCTAACTTGCTTTTTCTTGAAGAAACAACAGCAATCTCAGACATAGAAAAAAAGCCATTGAGCAAAATGAAAAACAAAATTATGATTATTTCCATAGTGTAGAGATTATTCGGATTTTATTTTTGATGAATTGATTTTAGGAAATATTATGGAAATAAAAAGCATAAAGACCCCTATGGTTATGCTCGTATCCGCAAAGTTGAATATAGCATTGAAAAATCTAAAATTTTCTCCACCCCATATTGGCATCCACTCAGGCCATGTGGTGTCTATCAATGGGAAATAAAACATATCAACAACCCTACCATAAAACAACGGAGCATACCCATCTTTTGCAAACAACGTAGCAGGAGCAAATACAGTGCTTTCATTGAATATAACCCCATAAAATACGGAATCAATAATATTACCTACTGCACCAGCAAAAATAAGAGCAAAGGAGTATATTATAATTTTTCTTTCTCCTTTCTTTATTAACCTACACATATAGGCAAAAATTATTATGGAAAGTATTATACGCAGAAAGGTTAGCAGAATCTTTCCTAATCTATCTCCAAAATTTACTCCGAATGCCATACCCTTATTTTCCAAAAAATGAAGTCTAAACCAATCCAAGCCAAAAACCTTTATATCATCTCCAATAGCAAAATGAGTTTTGATATAGATTTTTATTGTTTGGTCTATAATCAAAATTAGAATAATAAGAAGCAAGGGTCTTTTTAAATCTTTCATTAAAAACAACTCTATAAAAAACTCTTTTTATATGCTACTAAGAGTATTATTTGCTATCTTTTGTTTTGTTGCATTTTAGCCTCTATACTCAAAGTTGCATGAGGAACAAGTTTTAATCTTTCCTTTGGTATGAGTTTGCCTGTTACTCTGCATATTCCGTATGTTTTGTTTTCAATTCTTACAAGCGCTGCTTCTAAATCCTTTATGTATTTTTGTTGACGTAGAGCCAAACGGGCATTCTCTTCTTTTAGTTGCACATTGGTACTCTCTTCTTCCATAGCCTTAAACACCGGAGAAGTGTCATCTGTACCATTTGTATTTGTATGAAAAGCCTCCGCCTTTAATTCTTCCAAATTAGCCTTTGCTACTTCCAATTTAGAGATTATTAACTCTTTAAACGCTTGCAATTCTTCATCTGAGTATCTTGTTTTCTCATTCATTTCTTAAGTCTTTCTACAAATTTAATGATGCAAAATTATAAAAATAATTGCAAACAATGTTTTATATGTTATAAAAAACACAAATATTTTTATTTTACCAACAAAAATTTATTGTAATGATTATAGTTTAGACAAGTTAAAACAAACTTCACGATAAAAAAAACAAAGAATTTAAGATTATAGATAAAATAATGTAAAAAAGACAAACATTGAAAGATTATTCAATGTTTGTCTTTTGATTAGTGTTTTTTATCAGAGTTTATTTCATTATTTTTTTGCTTTTTTACTTATAAAATATAAAACAAAAAAAACACCTCCAAAGAGAGATGTTTCCTTTATTAAATATAAAAATGAAACTAAAAAAAACGTTTTCTTTACAATTTAACTAATCCTGCAAAGCCCATAAAAGCCATTGCAAGAATACCGGCAGAAATAAGAGATATGGGCGCTCCCTTCATTCCCTTTGGCATATCCATTAAATCCAAATGTTCCCTTATTCCCGCAAAAATTATTAGTGCAAGAGTAAAACCTATAGCCATTGAAAAACTATACATCAAGCCGGGCAAAAGGGCAAACTCTTTTTGAATAACAACTATTGCAATACCTAACACTGCACAGTTGGTAGTAATAAGCGGAAGAAAGACTCCCAAAGATTGATATAAAGCAGGAGATATTTTTTTGAGTACTATTTCTACCATTTGCACCAAAGCGGCAATAACAAGAATAAACATTATGGTTTGCAAAAACTCTAATTTTAATGGTACAAGGAGATAATATTGTATAGGATAAGTAACCAAAGTAGCCAAGGTCATAACAAAAACAACAGCTAACCCCATACCTGTTGCTGTACTTACCTTATTGGAAACTCCCAAAAAAGGACAAATACCCAGAAATTGACTTAAAATTACATTGCTTACAAAAACTGCAAAAATAAAAATCTTTAAATACTCCATAATTTCATATATTTTTAGGTTGCAAAGTTAGTAAAATAAAATCAACTTGTATTTATATTTTTGCTTTTTTTATTGAAAATAAATTTTGTTGTATATTTCTAAGAAGAAAATTTTAAGTTTTGAGTATTTTAACATACCTTTGCAAAATAAGATTGTTAACATAATGTATAATAAAAAAGAGAGAGAGTAATGAGAAGAAATATAGTTGCAGGCAATTGGAAAATGAATAAAAACTTTGCCGAAGCAGATGACCTTATAAATTCTATAGAAGAGACACTTAGGCAATATGATACTACAGATGTAGATATTATAGTTTGTCCTCCTTTTCCTTTTTTGGAGTTGGTTAGCGATGTAAGTGAGGATGCAAACTTTTTTGTAGGTGCACAAAATGTTGCCAAATTTGACAATGGAGCCTATACGGGAGAAATTTCTGCCTCTATGCTTAAAAGTATGGCAGTAGATTATTGTATAGTAGGCCATAGTGAAAGAAGAAAATATTTTTTTGAGACCAATCAAGATATTGCTCAAAAAATAGATTTGTTATTGAAAGAGGACATTACTCCCATAATCTGTGTTGGAGAGAGTTTGGAAGAAAGAGAAGCCGACAAACATTTTGAGATAATACGCAAACAAGTAGAAGAAGGTATATTCCATCTTAAAGCAGAGGATATGCAAAGGTGTATCATTGCCTACGAACCGGTTTGGGCAATAGGAACAGGCAAAACAGCAACAAAAGAGCAAGCACAAGAAATTCATGCTTTTATTCGTGGACTTATAGTGGAAAAATATAATGACGATGTGGCTCAAGAGGTTTCTATTCTTTACGGAGGTAGTTGTAATCCCAAAAATGCTTCTGAGTTGTTTTCAATGAAAGACGTGGACGGAGGTCTTATAGGTGGAGCCTCCTTAAAAGCAAAGGACTTTATTGAAATTGCTTGCAGTTTTTAAATATTTTATTTATTCACTTTTTGCTTTGTAAAAAAAATAAAGCAAGAAGTGATTTTTATTTTTTTTATTAAATGAATTACATACAGGTTTCTTTTTTCATATATAAAGAAGCAGAGTGGAAAATTGAGTTGTTTAAAGAGGCTCTTTTGGAAGTAGGTTTTGATAGTTTTGTGGATAATGAGAAAGGTTTTGAAGCCTATGCTCCGCAAAAAGATTTCAAAGAGTCCTTAATACCTAAAATTATAGCCACATCTGATTTTGACAACAAAGACAAAATAAAATATTTTTCTTGTTTGATAGAAGATAAAAATTGGAACGCTTTATGGGAAGAAAATTCTCCGAGTGTGAGATTTGATAATAGATGTCTTATTCGCAAAAGTACTCAACCAAAAGAAAACACTTTATATGATATTATTATTAATCCTCGTCAGAGTTTTGGTACCGCCACTCACCCAACTACCTATATGATAATAGATTTGCTATTATCTATGAACATCAAAGGCAAATATGTTATGGATTTGGGGTGTGGCACAGGTGTTTTGGGAATACTTGCTAAGAAAATGGGAGCCGATTATGTGGAAGCAATTGATATAGATTCTTGGGCTTTTCAGAACACTATGGACAACGCTTTGGCAAATAATGTAAAAATGACCATTAAACAGGGCGGAGCAGAAGTTATAAGCGAAGAAAAACATTTTGATATTTTTATAGCAAATATAAATCTCAATATCCTAAAAGAAAACCTACTTCTTTATAACAAGCATATAAATAAAGGAGGTCTTTTGATTTTAAGCGGTTTTTATCAAGAGGATGTTAAAGAAATGACGAATTTTACCTCTTCCTTTGGTTACAAGCTAATTAAGACGACAGAAAAGGAAGACTGGGCTTTAATGCTTTTGCAACTACAATAACAGAATACTTCCTTTATTCTAACTATACAGAAAAGGTAGTCTATTATAAGTAAATATCAATAAGTCCCTGAGGAGCTTTTATTTTTATAACTTTGTTTTCTCTATCAACTTCTTTTATAACCTCATCAATAATAGGCATAAGAATCTCTTTCCCATTGTTGTCTATGGACATTATTGGTTGTGTAGTATTGTCGTATATTTCCTTTACTACACCAATGTTTCCTTTCTCTTCGTCTATTACATTATAACCTATAACCTCATGAAAGTAAAATTTATTTCCTTCTAATTTTGACAACATCTCCAAAGGAAGATACAAATCCTTACCCACCAACAAATTGCTTTCCTCTACTGTAACGTCAGCAAATCTTACTACCACTTTATTAGCATGAGGTCTTATGGATGCAATATTGTATTTTACTAAACGTTTATTAACATCTATATAAACAAAGTCTAAGTCTAAATACTCCTCAATATTATCTACATCAAAGAACAAAACCAACTCTCCTTTAAAAGAAAACGGTTTTGCTACTCTGCCCAAATAAAAACAATCTTGTTTTGTCATAATCTTGTTTATCAAAAAAGGCTGTCGTTATTTTCTTTGATAACAACAGCCCTATGAAAAATAATATTTTTAACTATTCTGCTTGAGAGGTGGAGTCAGAAGTATTCTCTATGCCTTCCTCAGCAGGAGCCTGTGCTTGCTCTGCTTGTTTTTCTATTGCTGCTGCTCTTTTTTCAGCAAGAGCTTGAGCTTTCTTTTGATTTACTTCTTCTTCATATTTAAGGGCCTCTTTTCTATGAGCAAGTTTATCATTATTTAACTTAGAAACTTTTTCTGCCATTTGTTTCTCTTTTTGCTCCATAAAGTCAGCATATCTCTTATCTGCCACTTCTTGAGAAAAAGCACCTTTTTCAACTCCTCTTAATAGGTGGTATCTATATAAAACACCTTTAAATCTTAGTAAGGAACGAGCAGTATCCGTTGGTTGAGCACCATTGTGTAACCAAGTACAAGCCCTCTCTGTATTAACAACCACTGTTGCTGGGTTAGTCAAAGGGTTGTAAGTTCCTATTTTTTCTATAAATTTCCCATCACGTGCTGCACGAGCATCCGCAATTACTATATGATAAAAAGGTTGTCCTTTCTTACCATGTCTCTGTAATCTAATCTTTACTGCCATTTTTTATTTTATGTTTAATCGTAATTTGAGATTGCAAAATTAGTATTTTTATTTATACTCACCAAATTATATCCCAAAAAAGTTACCAAATCTCCTCCAAATCCCAAGATTTTCGCACATTGATAGGTTTAGAAAAGAATAAAACTTTCTCGGCTTGTTTGTGTAAATAAAAATCATTGCCATCCCATTTTCCATTTTTGTTTTCGTCTATTATGGCACGGAGTTTATATTTGCCTTCTTTCAAATAATCAAAAATCAAAATACTATCATAGGTAACAATATTGCTACCTACTTGAACATTATTTTCATCAAAAAGAGTATATATTATTTGCTTATCTTTCAATAAAGAGTCTTCTATATGGAAGATAAGTTTTGAATAATCATTTGCCTTATCAGTTGAAAAATCAGAAGTAAATTTTTCATTTGTTTCTCTTCTAAGATTTTCCACTATATTAGAATCTATAACAATAGTATATTTCTGATTTTCTCTTAACTTATAATCACTAATCAGTAGTTTATCATTGTTGTAGTAAGAATAAAAATCTATAAAAAGAGAATCTGTTTCGGTTTTTATTTCTGCTTTTATTGGCAGTATGGTTTTATCTATTGGAAAAGGTATATTTAAGGTTAAAGAATCGTAGAAAGCCAACTCATTATTTGGCAAAGAAAAAGCAAAAGTTTTATTTTTGTTTTTTTTCTTTTGATTATACACAAGTTCTGTTTCTTCAACAAAATTTTTATCTATGATTTTCAAGCTTACGCTATCAAATTGTTCTTCATCTGTTATATAAATACTTATTTGAGATGAAGTATCGGTTAGTTTCTTATTGATAATGAAATTGTCGGTTTGTGGTTTTTGAAACTCTATTTGTAAACTATCGCTAACAGGTAAAGAGAAAGACAAAGAAATTTCTTTTTCAGATAAAAATTTAGCCTCCGTAAGTTTCATAATACTATCTTTTGCTGTAGTCATATATATGGTATCTCCTTTAAAAAGGCTGTCGTTATCCTTTTTTGCCTCTATTCTTTGAGTGGCAAATGCTATGGACTCCGTTGCTAAATCATATATCAAATTGTTATTGTTGTCTTCATAGGCAATTAAAGAATATTCTCCTTGCTTAATATTATGAAAAAAGAACCTTCCCAAACTATCTGTCCTCGTTATGTAATTAGGTATTTGGCTTGTCTGAATTTGTTTATCATCAGAGGAATACATGGCAACATATTTATTTTTTTCTGCTTTTAAGGTGTAAGCATTTAACAAACGACCATAGTAAGTCATTGTGTCTATTTCTTTGCCTGTGGAAAAAGAAAAAACAAAATTTGATATAGCATTCCCCTCATTAAAATCTCTAATAGCATCAGAAAAATCAAGTATATAAGTGGTATTTTCTTGTAAAGAATCCAACCCCTTGATATATAATGTTTTTAGTTTAGAACTTATATCCGGTTTAGTTTTTAAAGGAGGGGAAATTATCAATTTTTCCGAAGCACCTTCTAAGATTATATATTCGTCAAAATCTATTTTTATTTCCTTTGCATTAAAGGATGTAGAATTTGAAGGAGGTGTGCTTTTTATCATTTTAGGTGGTTCAATATCTTTCTCTCCTCCCTTTGGCACCACTACTCTTGCACAAGAATACACCGCAAACAAGACAAAAACAATAAGTAATATATGTATGTGTTTTTCCATATAAATCTTATTGTGTAATTACAGTGCAGTTATCGGATATTATAACCTTTGACTTCCTACCATGTATAAAAGCGTAATTTTCCTTTCCTATATGTCCTATTGGTAAATCAAAGGCAATAGGAATGTTATAATCTTTCATAACCTCCAAAATGATTTCCTTATAATTTTTGCCAAAAGGAATAGTATTGTCATGCATATCCACAAATTTTCCTACAAGCAAGGCTTTGATACTTTTTAACTTGTTAGCACGTTTCAAGGCAATAAGCATTCTATCTATATGATATAAATATTCGTCCAAATCTTCTATAAAAAGTATTTTACCCTCAGTAGATGCAAAGCTTTCCGAACCTAAAAGAGAATAAATTACCGATAAATTGCCTCCTATCAAATCTCCCTCTGCCTCTCCGCAAATATTATTGTTGTCATAAGGAGCAATTATTTCATTGGTATTGTTAAACAAAATATTTTTCAAGCTTTCATAAGCAATAGAGTTTTCATTATCTGTTATGTTTATAGGCATAATACCATGTATGCTTTCCACTCCATATTTAAAATATAGGTGCATAAGCATAGCGGTTATATCCGAATAGCCAACAACCCATTTTGGTTCTACTAAGAATTTATCATAATTTATAATATCTAATATTCTTGTTGTTCCATAACCTCCTCTTGCACAAAACACAGCTTTTATTTCTTTAGAATCCAACAGTTGCTGAAAATCTTCCTCTCTCTCTTCATCACTTGCCGAGAACTGATGTATGCCTTTTGCTATACTTTTGCCTATTGTGGTGGAAAGTCCCCAAGATGCAAAAAGTTGTATGGAGGGAAAAATTTCCGGAATACTTATTTTGCGAGCGGGTGCTGTCATAGCAACTTTATCTCCTATTTTGAGTTTTTGTGGTGTTTTTGCCATTTACGATAATATTTTTTGCAAAAATACAACTATTCTCAAAAATAAAATTGTCAAAAAATATTTTTTCGGCTTTTTTCGTAAATACCCATTTAAAAGCAAAAAATAAGGGTGCTACTACTGATTATCAATCACTTAACCTTTTTCGAAGGGTCAAAATTGGGCATTTTTCTTGAAAATCAGCGTTTTCGAAGGGTTTTTTGAAGAAAAATTTTTTCAAATCGGGATTTTACAAAAATGAATCTTCGTTTTATTTCGACGAATCTTCGTTTCGAGAAATCGAAACGAAGATTCGTTATTATTGATTATCAAGTAGTTACAATGGTAAAAAATGGGAATTTTCTATTAGGTATCTTTTTCTCTTACAAAGTTACGAACATTTTTTGACCTGACCAAACGCGTGCACACTTTTTATTTGTAACTCATTGATAATCAGTAAACGTTTTTTTTATTTTCTTGTGTTATTTTTTTTTGATTTTTTTTTCTTTAAGTTAGCATAAACAGAAAAAGGATTATTTAAGTTTTCATAGACTTTTAAAACATATTACAAAAATGACGGCTTTTCTATAAAAAACTACAATCTTCTCTTTTTGTATTGTCAATTATTGCCATAATGCAAAAAAATATTATCTTTGCACGTAATTTTTGTTTTTTAGGTTTGTTGTTTGGTAGGTAGTTTCATCTTTTTTATAAGTTTTTGAAAAATAATTAATAACAATAAATAAACAATAGAACTATGTTTAAAAATCACCCAAAAGGTTTAATTTCGGCCGCTTTGAGTAATATGGGCGAGCGTTTTGGCTACTATATTATGAATGCCGTATTGCTTTTGTTCCTTTGTTCTAAGTTTGGGCTTAGCGATGGTACATCAGGCTTGATTTATTCAATTTTTTATGCTGCAATTTACGTGCTATCCCTAGTTGGAGGTATTATTGCCGACCGTACTCAAAATTACAAGGGTACAATACAAAAAGGTTTGATAATAATGGCATTAGGTTATGTCCTTTTAGCTATTCCTATCACTTCCACATCTAACAACATTTCTTGGCTTTTGCCTTTTACTTGTTTGGCTTTGGCTTTCATTGCTTTTGGTAACGGATTATTCAAAGGTAATTTGCAAGCCATAGTAGGTCAGATGTATGACAACTATGAGGCACAAGAGGCTAAGAAAGGAGAAGAAGCCTTAAGAATTGCAAAAACAAAACGTGATTCTGGTTTCCAAATTTTTTATGTTTTCATTAACATAGGTGGTTTGATTGCTCCTTTTGTTGCTCCTTTGCTTAGACAATGGTGGTTAAAGGTTAATGGCTTTATTTACAACGCCAATTTACCAGAACTTTGCCACAAAGTAATCAATGGTAACATTGGCGACCAAATGACCAAATATCAAGACCTTTCTACTGCTGCTACTATTAGTGGTACATTTGACCCAAATAGATATTTGGAAGTATTTAATCAGGGAGTGCATTTTTCTTTTATTGCTTCTGTAGCTGCGATGTTAATCTCTTTGATAATATTCCTTGCAAACAAAAAAATATTCCCAACCCCTGCTAAGAAAGAAGTTGCTGAGGCTGTTCAATATACTCCAGAGGAAAAACAAGCTATGGCAAAAGAAATCAAACAAAGAATGTATGCTTTGTTTGCTGTGTTGGGTATAGCGATATTTTTTTGGTTCTCTTTCCATCAAAATGGACAATCTCTTTCTGTATTTGCAAGAGACTTCGTTAAGACAGATAAAATAGCACCTGAGATTTGGCAAGCCGTTAATCCTTTCTTTGTTATAGTACTTACTCCTATAATTATGTGGATTTTTGGTGTTTTGGCAAGAAAAGGCAAAGATATTTCTACTCCAAGAAAAATAGCCTATGGTATGGCTATTGCAGGTTGTGCTTATCTGTTCCTAATGATATTCTCTGCTGTACATCACTATCCATCAGGCGAAGCATTTAGAAATATGGACGAGGCTCAAGCCTTAGCTATGAAAGCAGATTGGTGGGTATTGATAGTAACTTATTTCTTCCTAACTGTTGCAGAGTTGTTTATTTCTCCTTTGGGCTTGTCTTTTGTTTCCAAAGTTGCACCTAAAAATTTACTTGGTCTTTGTCAAGGTTTGTGGCTTGGAGCGACAGCCGTAGGTAACCTTCTTATTTGGATAGGACCAGTTATGTACAACGCTTGGCCTATACAATATTGCTGGTTGGTATTCCTTATAGTATGTATTATTTCTATGGGAGTAATGCTTGGTATGGTTAAATGGCTTGAAAGAGTTACAAAATAAAAATTTTTCATATTGTTAATAATCCATTTTACTGCACTGCTTTTTAGCAGTGCAGTATTTTTATTTTTCGATATCATCGCCATAAGTTACAGCCACAGGCATTGCCTGTTACTTTATTACTATTTTTTGAGTTTTTGTGCAGTTGTCGTGGCTTTGCCCATAGGAACAGCCTGTGGCTGTTACTATATAGGCACCTTTGGAGGAAAGGGTAAAATTGTACTCTTGTCCGCTTATTTGTTTTTGATAAACCATTTGCCCCAAAGTATTATAAACCTCTACTCTTTGTAAGTTTTCGCCTTTAACAAATATTTCTTTATTGTTGTTCCAAATGGAGATATTTGCTTCGTTTTCTATACTTTGAGGTAAAGAAACGGAAGCTCCCGCTTTATTTATCTTTATTTGATATCTACCTGCGTTTTCGCCTGCTTCAACTTCTATTTGATAAGCCTCGTCGTTTAAGATAGTTTCAGTATTCATCGCTAAATCAACTATACTTACCGTTGTTCCCTCAGGAATATCAGAAACTGAAAGCTCTGCAACTCCACTCTTTTGAGCGTGGAAATTAACCGCACAAGAATAATTATCAG
>CAZVEO010000072.1:0-12863 GCA_964626385.1 uncultured Bacteroidaceae bacterium | reverse complement strand
TTGCGGGCTTTGTTAAAAAACAGAGTCCGCTTTTTTATTAACAAAATATAAAATAAAGTTAACTCGGTGTAAGAAATTGATGAAAAAAAATATTGAAAAATAATATGTAAAATAATAAAAAATAGGATGTTTTTTTTGTATTTGATTTTTAATCTATTAAACAAAAATTCCAAACAAAGAAATAGAAAATACATAATATCCGATAGTGAGATAATAACAATATTGATTCTCTATCATCTATACAATTACAAAAATTTTAAGAGTTATTATCTTGAATGTGTTCAAGTTAGAATGAGATATTTACTTCCTAATACTCTCTCTTATAATCGTTTTTTAGAATTAAGAGAAAATGGTGGTTTTCTTATTTTGTTACTTCTTTGTGTGATTATCATTTTATGCCGAACAAACCACATCTAAAAGTTAATATTCACCACTGTTATCAAAACAATCCATCTAATCAATTGAACCTCTTCAATTTCCTTACACCGAACTAACGTTTTTTTAGATACTATTCCAAAGTTATGGAGGAGTTGTGAGTGGAGGAACCCGCCCAATACCTACGGCTTGCCTCTGTTTTCCTTTCCTTATATGATAAACATAAGGCGCAACAAAAAGAATTTGAATTAAAACAAAAACGTTTAGATATAGAGGAGCGGAGGTTAAATATTATACAAAAGAAAAGCGGAGTGAATATCTCCATATCTTCCGCTGACAATTCCTCCTCCGATGATATTATGGAGGACTTATTCTTTTAAAGAATGTTGCTCTTGCTTGATAGATTTTTTCTTTGTTATGCTGTTTTTCTTTTGGCTTGCTATAATAAAGTTTAGTTTGCTATTTAATTTTGCCACCTCTTGTTGTATATCTAATAATTGAGAAAAAGGAATATTTGCCATTTTATTTTCGCTTATTGTTTCTTGTTTTCTTTGTGAATGTAAATTTATTTCATAATCTCGCTGTATATCAAGCCAAAATTCTTTTGTTATACCCAACAAGTCCTCCAATCTTTCGGCAATTTTTTCTGTTACATTAGCCTTTCCTTTAATAATCTTATTAATATTTGCTGGGAACATATTCATTCTATTTGCAAACTCTTTTTGAGTTATTCCTCTTGCCTCCAATTCGTCCGCAAGTATATATCCCGGGCGTATTACTATACAAGGTATTATTTCTTTATTTTTTGTTTCCATAGTGCGTATTATCTAATTCTAATATTGTTATTTCTATCTTATTATCATTCTCTATAAATATCAGTCTTTCTACTCTCTTATTTCCAAAAGGACGTACACAACTTTTACCATTATATCCGTGTTTTAACTTTTCATAATGTAAAAAACTGTTGTTTTATATTTTTTTGAATATTTAAGAATTTCATAAGCCCTTATAAGTTTCTTTAACAATGAAAAATCCTTTGCAATATCTTTATACTTTCTATTCTTTCCTGTTATAATAAGTTTTTCTAAATCCTTATCCTTAAAAATAATAATCATTTATGGTCCTGTTTTTTATTCTTTTGCAAAGGCAGTATTTTTTTATAATTGGTAAAATAATTAGTTTTTTTATTAAAATATTTTTTAATATTTATTTCCAATCTTTATTATCTTAAAGTCATAGTCTTTTGTTATTTCTTTTGGCATATCTATCCTATTAGATACCAATAGTCCAATACCACTTGCCATTATAACGTCATCGTGGTTATTTTCGCCTTAGCACTTCTTAATTAGATATTCATTTTTTTTGTTTTTTTAGGAAAGAGAAGATAAAAATTTATTTTTTATAAAAATTTTACTACCTTTGCAAAAAATAGAGAGTAAAGCAATAAATAATGATACAGCAGATATTACAAGATAGTATTTCAAAGAGTATAAATGAATTATATAACCTTAATACATTGCCAGAAGATATAGTTTTGCAACCTACAAAGAAAGAATTTGAGGGTGATTATACGCTTGTGGTCTTTCCTTTTGTAAAATTAGCAAAAAAAACACCTGAACAAGTAGCCGAACAAATAGGACAAAGGGTAAAAGAAATTTCCGATTTGGTTACAGGGTACAATGTTATAAAGGGTTTTCTAAATTTTTCTACTGACAAATCCTATTGGAATACTTTTCTTGATAAGAATAAAAATAATACGTCCTTTGGCTATCATAGACAGAAAGAAAAAAATACCATTGTTATAGAATTTTCTTCTCCAAATACCAACAAACCTTTGCATCTTGGACACATACGCAACAATCTTTTGGGCTGGTCAGTTGCTCAAATACTTGAAGCCAATGGTTATGAGGTTAAAAAGGTTAATCTTGTCAATGACAGAGGAGTGCATATTTGCAAAAGTATGATAGCGTGGCTCAAATTTGCTAATGGAGAGACTCCTCAAAGTACTAAGATAAAAGGAGACCATTTGGTAGGCAAATATTATGTTGTTTTTGATAAGGAGTATAAAAAAGAAATAGCCTCTCTTATGGACAAAGGAATGACAGAGGAAGAGGCAAAAAAGCAGGCTCCTATTATGCAAGAGGCTCAACAAATGCTTGTTAAATGGGAACAAAAAGACGAACAAGTAAGAACTCTTTGGCAAACAATGAACGGTTGGGTATATGATGGCTTTGACCAAACATACAAGCGTTTGGGGATTGAGTTTGACAAAATTTATTACGAAAGCGATACCTATCTTTTGGGCAAGGAAATGGTGAAAGAGGGTTTGGAAAAAGGTGTATTCTATAAGAAAGAAGACGGCTCAGTATGGATAGATTTGACAAACGAAGGACTTGACCACAAACTTCTTTTGAGAAAAGATGGTACAAGTGTTTATATGACTCAAGATATAGGTACGGCTTGTTTGAGACACAAAGACTTTGATTCCAATCGTCTTATATATGTTGTTGGCAATGAGCAAATATATCATTTTCAAGTATTGAAAATAGTTATGCAACGCTTAGGCCTTGAGTGGGCAAAGGATATATATCATTTGTCTTACGGTATGGTGGAGTTGCCTAATGGTAAGATGAAATCAAGGGAAGGTACTGTGGTAGATGCTGATGAGTTGATGCAAGAAATGTATGAAGAGGCTAAAAAACAAACGCTTGAAAAAGGCAAACAACAAGACCTGTCACAAGAACAAGCCGATAAATTGTATAATACTCTTTCCTTAGGGGCTCTGAAGTACTTTATATTAAAGGTAGACCCAAGCAAAACCATGCTCTTTAACCCAGAGGAAAGCATAGATTTCAATGGCAATACAGGCCCTTTTATACAATATACTTTTGCTCGTATACAATCCATAATACGCAAAGCCAAAGAGGAAAAAAACTTTGATATATCAAAAGTTAATATAAATAAGGATATACAATTGACAGATAAGGAAATAGATGTTTTGAAAACTCTTTCCACTTTTTCCGATGTAATAAAAGAAGCAGGCAAAAATTATGCTCCTTCCATAGTAGCAAACTTTGTTTATGCTTTGGCAAAGAATTTCAATGCTTTTTATCAAGATTGCAATATATTAAGAGAAGAAAACCAATACATTTTGCATCAAAGACTTTGCTTGTCTTACTTTACGGGAGAGGTTATAAAAAAGGCTATGAACTTATTGGGAATAGAGGTGCCGGATAAAATGTAGAACAATTATTTATCAAATAACAAAAAGTAAGGAGATGGGTAATTATTTTGAACAAGTAGAAGAGCAAACTTGTCTTATAGACATAGAGGAGGGAGGTAATGAACTTATAGTTTATAATGATGATGTACACACTTTTGATTATGTAATAAATTGTTTGGAAACTATTTGCAAACTAAACAGACAACAGGCTGTTTCTTGTACTAATATAATACATTATAAAGGACTTTGTGCTGTAAAACATGGGACGTATGATGTATTGCAACCTATGTGTGAGGCTTTGAATAGAAAAGAATTAAAAGCGGAGGTAAGATAATTTTTTAATAACACATAAAAAACAAAAAAAACGATGGATTTGATATTTATATTGCTATTATTGGTTTGTGGAATGGCTTTGATAGTTTTGGAACTTGTGGCTATTCCGGGTACTACCATAGCAGGATTGAGCGGAGTTGCTCTTTCTATATGGGGTATTTATGAGGTGTTTGTAGAGTATGGAGCATGGATGGGAGGAATGGTTTTGATTTTTGATGTTGTGGTGTGCTTAGTGCTTCTTATTTGGTCGTTGAAAACAAAGACATGGAAACGTTTTGCTCAAAAGGAGGAAATTTCTTCCAAAGTCAATGAGATACAAACCTCTATTAAAGCAGGAGATACAGGCAAGACCATTACTCGTTTGGCTCCTATGGGTACAGCCCTTATCAATGGAGAAAGAATAGAAGTTTATACCTCAACCTCTTTCCTTGACCCTCAGACAGATATTGTTGTAGAGGAAGTAGAGGGCAACAAGATAAGGGTAAATAGGATAGATAAGAAATAATAGAAACAATAAAAAAGAATTAATAACAAATAAAAACAATAAAAAATTATGACTTCTACAGTTATTGCAGTAATAGTGGTATTAGCCTTTGTGCTTTTATCAGTATTTTTATACTTGATACCAGTCAATCTTTGGTTTCAATGTGTATTAAATGGAGTAAAAATTTCTTTGCTACAACTTATGTTTATGCGTTGGAGAAAAGTACCTCCAGCAATTATAGTCAATGCTATGATTAACAGCAAAAAAGCAGGTTTAAATCTTAGTAGCGATTTGCTTGAGGCACATTATTTGGCTGGAGGTCATGTGCAGAGAGTTGTCAATGCTCTTATCTCTGCCGATAAGGCAAACATTACTTTGGACTTTAAGGCGGCTACTGCCATAGACCTTGCTGGTAGAGATGTTTTTGAAGCGGTGCAAATGAGTGTCAACCCTAAGGTTATAGATACTCCTTCGGTTGCTGCTGTTGCAAGAAATGGTATTCAATTAATAGTTAAGGCTCGTGTTACCGTTAGAGCAAATATAAAACAACTTGTTGGTGGAGCAGGAGAGGAGACTATTTTGGCTCGTGTAGGTGAAGGTATAGTAACCTCAATAGGTAGTTCAGAATCTCATGCTTACGTTTTGGAAAACCCTGATTCTATATCAAAGGTTGTGCTTGCCAAAGGTTTGGACACGGGTACGGCTTTTGAGATACTTTCTATAGATATAGCAGATATTGACGTAGGAAAGAACATAGGAGCAGAGTTGCAAATGGACCAAGCCAACGCAGATAAAAACATTGCTCAAGCAAAAGCAGAGGAAAGAAGAAGTATGGCTATTGCTGCAGAGCAAGAAATGAAAGCAGAGGCTCAAAAGATGCGTGCAAAAGTTATTGAAGCAGAAGCAGAAGTACCTTTGGCTATGGCAGAAGCCTTCCGCAAAGGTAATTTGGGTATTATGGACTACTACAAAATGAAAAATATTCAAGCCGATACCGAAATGCGAGACGCTATAAGCAAAGACGCACACCTATAACACACCCACAGGGTGTCTTATAGGGGCAGAGCCGTTACACAGGCTTAGTCTGTTTTATACCCATAGGGTGTTTTATAAGGGCACAGGCTTAGCCTGTTTGATAAGGGCATAGCCATTATTTTTTTATAGGTTGTTATGAGTTAGCATAGGTTCAGCCTGCACCCATAGGGTGTTTTACAAGGGCACAGGCTTAGCCTGTTTTATAAGGGCATAGCCGCTAAAAAAAGTTTATCATACGCTTATGCGTCTTATAGAACAGGCTTAGCCTGCACTATGTGGGTGCTGTAACCTATAAAAAGAAAAAAACAAAAAAATAACAAAAAGAAAAACAAAAGAATCGGTTTACTGATTATCAATAAGTTACAAAATAAAAACGTGCACGCGTTTGGTCAGGTCAAAAAATGTTCGTAACTTTGTAAGAGAAAAAGATACCTGCCACAAAATTAACGATTTTTATCCTTGTAACTACTTGATAATCAACAATAACGAATCTTCGTTTCGAGAAATCGAAACGAAGATTCGTCGAAATAAAACGAAGATTCATTTTTGTAAAATCCCGTTTTGAAAAAATTTTTCTTCAAAAAACCTCTCGAAAACGCTGAAAATCAAGAAAAATGCCCAATTTTGACCCTTCGAAAAAGGTTAACTCATTGATAATCAGTAGTAGCACCCTTATTTTTTGCTTTTAACTATGTATTTACGCGATTTCCCGAAAAATTTTTTTTCACCAATTTCTTACACCGAGTTAGCGTTAACTTATGCTAACTTATTACAACCAACACCAACAAGATAGAAAAAATAAGTAAAATGGGTGTGATTAGTTTTTTTTTTTCTATCTTTGCAAAATAATCGGTGAGTCGGTTAATTTTTAGAGTAGAAAGATACTAATGAATACTAATGAAAATTTAAATATATAATGAGTTTAAAGATAGTAGTTTTAGCAAAACAGGTACCTGATACAAGGAATGTTGGCAAAGATGCAATGACACCCGAGGGTACAGTTAATAGAGGTGCCCTTCCGGCAATTTATAACCCTGAGGATTTAAATGCTTTGGAAATGGCTCTTGAAATAAAAGACAGAATTCCTGGCACGGAAATAACCATTTTAACAATGGGACCTTCTCGTGCAGCAGAAATAATGAGAGATTCTATGTTTAGAGGTGCCGATAGGGGTGTTGTTCTTTCTGATAGAAAACTTGCGGCGAGTGATACTTTGGCTACTTCCTATGCTATTTCACAAGCAGTAAGAAAGATAGGAAAATTTGATATTGTTTTTGGAGGAAGACAAGCCATAGACGGAGATACTGCTCAGGTTGGTCCTCAAACCGCGGAAAAACTTGAAATCCCTCAAATTACATATGCAGAAGAGTTGTTGGATGTAAATCAAAATGATATTACCATAAAACGCCGTTTGGAAAGAGGTGTAGAGGTTGTTAAAGCAAAATTTCCTTTGCTTATTACTGTACATTCCTCAGCAAAACCTTGCAGGTTCTATAATGCTAAACGTGTAATGAAATACAAACACGCATTTTCTCCTTCTGAGGCTCAGACTCAAGGTCTTGATACAAGTATTTGGGAGGCTTTTCCTTATTTGAAAATAGAGGAGTGGAGTGCTGCTGATGTTAAAGCAGAGGATGAGAGAATAGGTTTAAATGGCTCTCCTACAAAGGTTAAACGAATAGATAATGTTGTCCTTTCTCAAAAAGAAAACGTTCAATTGGAACCAACAGAGGAAAATTTGGACAATTTGGTAAAGAATTTAATAGATACACATATAATAGGATAAAGATATGAATAATGTTTTTGTTTATTGCGAGATAACAGAAGAAAACCATATTGCTGACGTTAGCCTTGAACTTATAAGCAAGGCAAGAAAACTTGCTGACGAGTTGGGAGTAAAGGTAGAGGCTGTGGTTGCAGGTAATGATGTTGAGGATTTGGAAAACACTCTTTATCCTTATGGAGTGGATATAATCAATTATGCAGAAGATAAGCGTTTGTTCCCTTATCAGACTTTACCTCATTTTTCTATAGTTACACAACTTATAAAGGAAAAACAACCTCAAATAGCCTTGTTTGGTGCCACAAGTGTGGGTAGAGACTTGGCTCCGAGAGTGGCTTCGTTCTTGCGTTGTGGACTTACAGCTGATTGTACTTCTTTGGAAATAGGAGAGTATGAGAATAAAAAAGAAGGAGTATTAATAGAAAATCTTCTTTATCAGATACGTCCTGCTTTTGGAGGCAATATAATAGCAACAATAGTAAACCCAAACACTCGTCCTCAAATGGCAACAGTGCGTGAAGGAGTTATGAAAAAAGAAATATATAACTCCAACCACAGAGGAGAAATGAATAAGCTTGATGTAAATAAATATGTTAAAGCTTCTGATTTTTGTATAGAAATATTGGAAAGACATATTGAGCAACAAAAAATAAACATCAAGGGCGCACAAATCATTGTTTGCGGTGGTTATGGTATGGCTTCCAAACCTGAGGGCTTCAAACTTTTGCATGAGTTGGCTGAGACTTTGGGAGGAGAAGTTGGAGCAACAAGAGCAGCTGTGGATGCGGGAATGACTGAGCACGAAAGACAAGTTGGACAAACCGGAGTAACCGTAAGACCAAAACTTTACATAGGTTGCGGAGTTTCTGGTGCCGTACAGCACAGAGCAGGTATGCAAGAAAGTTCTAAAATCATAAGCATAAATACTGATGTTAATGCACCTTTGAATTCAATAGCGGATTATACCATTGTGGGTGATGCTTTTGATGTTGTGCCTAAGTTGATACAGTATTATAAGAAGAATAGTAAATAATTTTTTGTTTAAGAATATAAATAATAAATCATAATGGCTAATTTTTTTGAAGATAACAAGGGCTTGCAATTTCAGTTGGAAAATCCTATGATGAAAGAAATCATAAGATTAAAAGAAAGAGATTTTGCGGACTATGGCAAATATGATTATGCTCCAAAAGATTTTGAGGACGCTATGGACTCATATAAAAGAGTGCTTTCTCTTATAGGTGAGATAACTGGTGAGGTACTTGCTAATAATGCAGAAAGTGTAGACAATCAGGGAGTAAGAATAGAAAATAACGCAATAATATACGCTGACGGTACCAAAGAAAATCACAAAACTTTGACTGATGCCGGAGTTTATGGACTTTCTTTGCCAAGACAATATGGAGGTTTAAATTTTTCGTACGTTCCTTATGTAATGGCTGCCGAAATAGTTTCAAGGGGAGACTGCGGTTTTGCTAACATTTGGGGCTTGCAGGACTGTGCTGAAACTATTTACGAATTTGCTAACGAGGAGATAAAAAACAAGTATCTTCCTATGATAAACCAAGGCTATACTTGTTCTATGGATTTGACTGAACCTGATGCTGGTAGCGATTTGCAAAGTGTAAGATTAAAAGCTACTTTTGACGAAAAAAACAATTGTTGGCGACTTAACGGAGTAAAACGTTTTATTACCAACGGAGATGCTGATATAAAACTTGTGCTTGCTCGTTCTGAGGAAGGCACAACAGACGGTAGAGGACTTTCTTATTTTGTCTATGATAGAAGAGACGGAGGTGTAACCATAAGAAGAACAGAGAATAAACTTGGTATTCATGGCTCACCTACAGGAGAACTTGTTTTCAACGATGCTCCTGCACAATTGGTCGGCGAAAGAAAGTTGGGACTTATCAAATATGTAATGTCCTTAATGAATGGAGCAAGACTTGGAGTGGGTGCTCAGAGTGTTGGTTTGAGTGAAGCAGCTTATAGAGAGGCTTTGCAATATGCTAATGAGAGAGAGCAATTTGGCAAACCTATTATAAGATTCCAACAAGTAAGGGAAATGCTTGCCAAAATGAGAGCAAAGACCGATGCTACTCGTGCGTTGTTGTATGAAACGGCTCGTTGCGTAGATATGTATAAAGTTTATGAGGCCATATCCAAAGAAAGAAAACTTGAGCCAGAGGAGAGACAAATTTTAAAGACTTACACTCGTTTGGCTGATATGTTTACTCCTTTGTTGAAGTTATTCTCTTCTGAGTATGCTAATCAAAACACTTATGATTGTATACAGGTATATGGTGGAAGTGGCTTTATGAAAGACTACCCTTGCGAAAGAATGTATAGAGATGCAAGAATTTTGACTATCTATGAGGGTACTTCTCAATTGCAAGTTGTTGCTGCTATTAGAGGAGTCGTTTCAGGAGGTTATCTAAATAGAATAAAAGAATACGAAAATCAAACTCTTTCGGGTAAAAATACTGATGCTCTGCAAGAGTTGCGAAATATTCTTTTACCTTTGAGAGAAGACTTTGAGCAATGCGTAGCAAAAATCAATGAATTTGGCTCTGCAAGTGAGTCCCACGAGTTTAACTCAAGACGTTTGGTTGAAATGGCTGGTTATATCATAATGGCACATTTGCTTATTTTGGACTCTGATAGAGATGAGCAGTTTTTGTCATCTGCAAGAGTAATGACCAAAATGGCACAAGAAAAGATAGCCGAAAGGAAAGCCTTTATTCTAAACTTTGAACAAAAAGACCTTAACGACTACCTATCTTTAACAGAATAGAGAAATAATAAATATTTATATTGTTCATTAATAAACTTGTTGCAATTGTTTATCCTTTGCAACAAGTTTTTTCTTTCTTCTATATAAAAAATAGTACTTCATTGACAAAAATTGTCCAAATATTTGCTTACCTTTGCACAAATAAAATAAGCAGGTAAAAAACATATAAAAAAACAATATGGCAAAGAGTAGAGCAACAATAAAACAAGAAAAAACACAAACAATTGAAACAAGAACAAAAGAGCAGGAAAGAGCAGAATTGCACAGAACCATTTGGCAGATAGCCAACGATTTGAGAGGAAGTGTAGATGGTTGGGATTTTAAAAATTATGTACTTGGAATGCTTTTCTATCGTTTTATTTCGGAGGATATTACCAAGTATGCCAATAGGCGTGCCAAGGAATCTGGTGATGAGAAATTTAATTATGAAAATCTTTCTGATAAGGAGGCTGAGTATGGTCAAAAAACAATGGTTGATGAAAAGGGGTATTTTGTTTTACCTTCTGAACTATTTGCCAATGTACAAAAACAAGCCTCTAAAAATGAAAATCTTAATGTAACCCTTACAGATATTTTTAAAAATATAGAGCAGTCAGCCAAAGGCTCGCAATCAGAACAAGACCTTAAAGGGTTGTTTTCTGATATAGATGCTAATAGCAATAAGCTTGGTGCAACTGTTAAGCAACGCAATGAGAAACTTGTAAAAATACTTGACGCTATAGCAGGTCTTAACCTTGGAGCCGATATAAACGAAACGCTTAATGACACTTTTGGCGATGCATACGAGTTTCTTATGACTATGTATGCAAGCAATGCAGGTAAGAGTGGCGGAGAATTCTTTACTCCTCAAGAGGTTTCTCGCTTGCTTACCTTAATAGCTATAGCAGAAAGAAAACATATAAACAAAGCTTACGACCCTGCTTGTGGCTCAGGCTCATTATTGTTGCAATTCAAAAAGATAATGAAAGACTCTTGCCCTTCATTGTTTGGTCAGGAGATAAATATTACTACTTACAATCTTTGTCGTATAAATATGTTCTTGCATGGTATGGGCTTTGATAAGTTTGATATTCAACACGGCGATACACTTACAGAGCCTAAACATTATGACTTTGAGCCTTTTGGCGCAATAGTTTCCAATCCACCTTATTCTATTAAATGGGCAGGCAATACAAATCCTTTACTTATCAATGATAGTCGTTTTGCTCCTGCTGGCGTATTGGCACCTGCGAGTAAAGCCGACCTTGCCTTTGTTATGCATATCCTTTCATGGCTCTCTACTGACGGCACGGCTGCAATTGTAGAATTTCCCGGCGTGCTTTATCGTGGCAATGCAGAAAAGAAGATAAGAGAATACCTTATAAAAAACAACTACGTTGATACAGTTATCCAACTCCCCGATAATCTTTTCTTTGGTGTCTCAATAGCAACTTGTATTATTGTTTTAAAGAAAAGTAAGAAAGACGCTAACATTCTATTTATTGATGCTTCCAAAGAGTTCATCCACGAGGGCAACAAGAACAAACTTTCCGAAGAAAACATTCAAAAGATTTATTCCACCCACATAGATAGAAAAGAAACCAAGCATTTCTCTTGTCTTGTGAGCAATGATGATATTCTAAAAAATGAAGCCAATCTCAGTGTATCTTCATACGTAGAACCAGAGGACACTTCTGAGAAAGTAAACATTAAAGAATTGAACGCAAATATTGCCACCATAGTGGAAAGACAACAAACTTTGCGTAAAGCGATTGACCAAATAGTTTACGACTTAGAATCAGCATAGAAACAAAATATCTTATGAGTACTTTACAAGACCTTATACAACAGCACTGCCCCAACGGAGTAGAATATAAAAAATTAAATACTTTAGCTAATTTGATTAGAGGAAGGGTTATTTCTAAAACATATTTACGATATCATTCGGGTATATACCCTGTTTATTCGTCTCAAACTACAAATAACGGTGTTCTTGGTTTTATTAATACATTTGACTACAATGGGGAGTTTTTAACTTGGACTACTGATGGTGCTTATGCTGGTACTATTTTTCATAGAAAAGGTAAGTTTAATATCACTAATGTTTGTGGTTTAATAGAACTTAAATCAGATAAACTTTTGTTACGTTTTCTATACTATTGGTTATCAATTCAAGCGCATAAATATGTTTATTCAGGTATGGGTAATCCAAAATTAATGACTAATCAAATGTCCGAAATTCTCATTCCGCTTCCGCCGATGGTTGTTCAAGAGGAGATAGTAAGGATATTGGATAAGTTTACGGAGTTAGAGGCGGAGTTAGAGGCGGAGTTAGAGGCGGAGTTAGAGGCAAGAAAAAAACAATATCAATATTATAGAGATAAACTACTTACCTTTGATAACATTAACGGGGGAGGGGGGGAGAACCAAGTAATTTACAGAAAGTTAGGAGAGTTTATTAATATTTATACAGGCATACAATTTAATAAAAGAGATATGTTAACAACTGGAACATATCCTGTATTGAATGGTGGTATTAGTCCATCGGGCTTTGCTGAAATTTATAACGAAGAAGCAAACACAATAACCATATCACAAGGAGGAGCGTCTGCTGGTTATGTTAATTGGATGAGTTGTAGATTCTATGCTGGTGCGCATTGTTTTGTTGTTAAACCTAATAGTGAATTACTTAATAACAGATATTTGTATTTTGCTTTAAAGAACTCCGAGCAAATATTGATGCAATCAAAACATGGTGCAGGAATACCGGGGTTAAATAGTAGTAAAGTGAAAACTCTTGAGATTCCTATTCCGTCGATGGAGGAGCAAAAGAGGATAGTTGGGATATTGGATAAAT
>CAZVEO010000071.1:0-12893 GCA_964626385.1 uncultured Bacteroidaceae bacterium | reverse complement strand
AAACACCCTATGGGTGCAGGCTGTGCCTGTGCCCTTATAAGACACCCTATGGGTGTGGCTGTTGTTGAATTTTAAAGTATTTTCTTTCTTGTTTGTCCATTTGATGAGAGAATGAGTAAGCATAATAGAATACTAAAAACAAAATTGCTATCATTATATCTCCTATGGCTATCATACGATGTCCTAAAAAAATTATAGGCAATATTATTTGAAAAAACTTACCCAAAGTATAAAAAAGTAACCCCCACTTATAACCTCTCCACATAAGATAACAACCATATAACAAGGACATCCCACATAAAAAGCAGAGTATGTATAAAAATCTATTGGCTGAAAAGAAGAATAAAAGATTTTCTTTCCAAAAATAAAACATAGTGCTATCTATGTTATTTATAGAGGATATAATAATATTCTTACAAAAGACAACTCCCAAATTTATTGCTGTATACACTAAGGCAAAGAGTATGGAAAGAATTAACATTATTTTCATTTTCCATCCTATCTTTAGGGATTTATCAAAAATTCTTACAAAAAACTTTTTTACCTCTACGTTCATAAAACTACAAAATTACTTTACAAAAATAGTAAAATGTTTAATTCTAAACAATAATTACAAACAAAAAGGATAAAGTTTTGTTCTTTATCCTTATTTGTTTATCATTTAATCTATTTCTATTTCATCAGCAAATGTATGAGCAGGGTAACCTTTGCCAGGATGATTGTCCGGACAGGAGCCTATACTTTTGGCAAAGATTTTTACATAACGATACTTGTTATTTTTGATTTGCTTGGAGGCATTTATTGTCTTGTAATTTACAACCTTAGGATTGTCTTTTACTTCTTGATTTGACAACTCACCTAAGTTTAACCAATTCTTTTTATCATTGGATACAAAAATTTCTACCTCCGTTGGCAAAAACACCCAAGAACCTTCTTCATTTAGAAAGTTTATAGAAACTGAGTTTATTTTCTCTTTCTGATCCAAATCTAAAACAATCTCATGATCCTTTCCTAAAGTACCAACCCAACGGTCAAAACTTTTCTTATTACCTTTTAACCCGTCAGTTAAAGCATAAGTAGAGCCTCCATTGTATTGAGGGTTTATGTTATTCATTTCATATTTTTTACCCGTAGCTTTATTTATATTATACTCAGCTACAAAAATAGGTGAAAAATGACGTTCATCCTTATAAGCAAAAGTTTTCAAAGTAGTACTCTTGTCCAAAGAAATGGGTTTGTTGTAAATATTGGAATTAGTGTTGGGTTCTTTCCCGTCAAGAGTATAGTATATTGTTGCATTAGGCAAGGGAGAGGAAAGAGTAAGTATAATTTTATTTTTTTTCTTTTCACTCAAAACATTAACAGCAAAGTGAGACTTGGAGTAATTTACTTTCATATTGTCGTAGCAAACAAGTAAAGAATTAAGTCTTTGAAGAAAGTTGTCATAATTTTTGTATTCTTCTTTGCTCCATGCTCTTTCGCTTAAAGCTGCTAAGCGAGGAAAATCATTGTATTCCAACAACGAACTGTCTTGTATATACTCTGTCCAAGTACAAGCCTGCATTCCTAAAATATATTTTTTTGCTTTACTGTTTTGTAAAACAGAAGCAATAGGTTCGTACAAATATACTTTTTTTAAAGGAGTAAAGCCTCCAAAACTCAAAGGTTCTGAAGAAGCAATTCCTTGATAAAAATTAAAATAAAGATAAGCAGAAGGTGCCATTATAGCATAATTACCTTGTTTGGCCGCACCGATACCACCTTGTTCTCCTTGCCAAGAAAGTATCACGGCATCTTTATCCACACCTTTTTCAAGTATTTCGTCCCAACCTATAATTTTTCTACCCTTTGTTTTTAAGTAATCCTCAACTCTTTGGGTAAAATAACTTTGAAATTTATCCAAACTCAAATTTAACCTTTGCATATTTGCTTTGCAAGTTTCACACCCTGCCCAACGTGTAGTAGGACATTCATCTCCTCCTATATGTATGTATTGCGAAGGAAACAAAGCACAAACCTCATCCAAAATATCTTCTATAAAACGAAAAGTAGCTTCCTTACTACACATAACATTTTCAAAGACACCCCAATCGCAAATAACCTCTTCTTGCTCTCCTCTACAAGAAAACTCAGGATAAGCACTCATCGCTGCAGAGGCATGACCGGGAATTTCTATTTCTGGTATAATGTTTATATGTCTTTGTTTTGCATATGCAACTATTTCTTTTATTTCCTCTTGAGTATAAAAGCCTCCGTATTCCTTACCATCAAAGATATGCTCACTTTCTGGCAAATCATTATAATGCCCTACAAGTGTTTGTTTTCTAATACTTCCTTTTTGAGTTAGCAAAGGGTATTTTTTTATTTCTATACGCCAACCTTGGTCGTCTGTCAAATGCCAATGAAAAGTATTTATTTTGTGAAAAGCAAGCAAATTAAGATATCTTTTGATGTAGTCCACAGAGAAGAAATGACGAGAACAATCCAAATGCTTACCTCTATAAGCAAAACGAGGGTAATCTGTAATTTTTACACAAGGTATTTCTTTTGAAAAATGAGTATACATAACTCTTGGCGTTTGAAAATCTGTTTGCAACATTTGTAAAAGAGTTTCTATTCCATAGAAAACTCCTGTCGGCGTATTGGCAGATATAAGTATTCTACGAGGAGAAACGTCTAAAACATAGCCTTCTTGTCCTAATTTATCATTATTGGAAAGAGATAAAATTATACTGTTATCAAGATTGACGTGTGAGTTTTTTCTTGCTATATAGGTTGCGTGTTCATAGGTATCACAGTAAGTATAAAATAATTCTCTCAAATACTCAGCCTCTTTCATCAAAGAATCATCTCCCTCATTGACGAAAATTCTAATATTTGGAAGGTTAAAAATAAATATTCCTTTCTTTTCTATAACCTCTGAAGGTTGAGGAACAATGTTTATTTGTGCTTTAAGCAACAAAAAACAACTTACAAAACAAATAAGAAAAAATACTCTCTTCATAAATAAATATAATTTCAATTAAACGCTTGCAAAGGTACAATATTTTTTATTTGCCAAATATTATTACATTTTTAAATATACAACTTCTATTTTTCATTACACCTACTAAAAACATCTGAAGATAAAATAAGTCAGATAAGTTTTCAGATATCCAAATGGATTATTTTACAACTTCTTTTGTTTGATACAATAATATCAAGTCATTCTCTCGTATTCTAAAACCACTACCATGGTCATGAAATTTACCTATATTCTTACCAGATGAATAAGAACCCAACCTTATATCATATTGAATTTTACCATTATCTAACAAAGTTAAGAATTTTTCTAATGATGGTTTTTCATATATTACTGCCTCTGTAAAATAGAATAGTTCTTGTCCTTGTTGATCTTTTTTATTTTCAGCCGTAACATAAAAGAGTTTTTTCAACTTTGAATATAATCTTTTTTCTATTGTGTCATAAGTATATCCAGCAGATTCATCTAAAATATTATTGTTTATAACATCTTTTACTTTTATTATTACCCTTTTAGTATTTCTGTCATTAAAAAGTTTGAAAGAATATAGGTTTCTATAATTATTCCAATGATTAGCAAACATTGATGTGTGTAATTTGTTTATACTTGAATTATTTGGATTGATTTCGCCAAACCTCTCATTTAACATTTGATTTGCACATTTTGGAAAATCCGGGGCTTTTGTAAAAAGAGTAATAAAAGAATATGAATCTTTTCTATGAGATTTAATTTCAAAACCATTTAAATCTGGTATATCAAAATTATTTTCTTCTACTCCTATATAATCTTCAAAAGTTTTTCCTATACCAGTATTATTATTTCTATTACTCGGTATAAAACCCAATGACTTTATATGTTTAAATTTATTGATTATATATTCTTTATCGTTCATATTCTATTATTTTTTGGATTAATTGTTCTGTATTAAGTTCTTCATTATCTGCAAAAATATCACACACAGTTACATTGAATTTCTTACATATTTTATAAATATGTTCTATTTTATACTTATGTGGCTGTTTAAAACTTTCAATGTTACCTATTTGTCCACAACTTATACCAACAATCTTTGCCAATTCAGCTTGCGAACATTCATTATCCTCCCTTAATCTTTTCAATTTTGTAATAATCTTATTTTGATAATCTGTCTTCATTCAAAATATTTTTTATAAATTTGTATCAAAGATATCATAATATTTTACAAAAATCACTCTCATTTTGAAAGTATTTTGTAATTTTGCTATTCAAAAAAAAGTTTTATGTACAAGAGAATAGTTGATAATAGTTGGAATTTTAAAAATGCTAATACTAAGCAGTACACCCATTGCTACCATACATATCCCGCCATGATGATACCTCAAGTAGCTAGGCGATTATTACGAGAGTTCGCTCCTAAAGGACAATTTGAAACATTGTTTGATCCTTATATGGGTAGCGGGACATCTTTAGTTGAAGCATCTATTCTTGGACTGAAATCCATAGGAACAGATTTAAATCCTCTTGCAAGAATGATATCAAAAGTTAAAACAATTCATTATAACTATTTTTTATTGGAAATCAAATTTTCGGAAATCCAAATAAAATTATTTTCATACAGTCCTAATCAAATAAAAAATAAAAATTTTGATAGAATATCTAATTATTCGTTTTGGTATTCTAAAGACAGTTTGTTTAGATTATCTTTTTTACAACAATTAATAAATGAACTTGATTATGGGTGCGACTTTTTTAATATTGCTTTATCCGAAGTTGTCAGGGAAGTGTCTTACACGAGAAACGGAGAATTTAAAAGATATAAGATGACTAAGTATAGTCTTGAAAAATTCAAACCTGATGTATTCGCTCTATTTGAAAAGAAAGTTTTAAGAAATCTGGCTGGACTAAAAGAATATAATAGCGTTTGTAATAATGAAAATTCATTTGTTTATAATTTTAATACATCTATACACATTCCTAATAGTATCTTGCAAAAAGATTCAGTTGATATAGTTATTACATCACCTCCTTACGGCGATAGCAAAACTACAGTGGCTTATGGACAATTTTCAAGATGGGCAAATGAATGGTTTAATTTTCCTAATGCAAAAAAAATAGATAATATGTTGATGGGGGGCAATAAATCTACAATAGAATTATTTAAAACCGATACTATAAGAGATGAATTAACTATTATAAAAAAAGAAGATAAAAAAAGATATTATGAAGTCATCTCATTTCTGAACGACTACTATATGTCTTTACAAAACATTTCACCGTTAGTTCGTAAAGGAGGTGTTGTTTGCTATGTTGTGGGCAATAGACGAGTTAAGAATGTACAAATAGACCTTGACTATTTTACAGCAGAAACATTCGAAAAATGTGGATTTAAGCATTTAATAACACTCGTTAGAGAAATCCCCAATAAAAGAATGCCCTCTAAAACATCTCCAAGTAACATCAAGGGAGATAATATCACAACTATAAACAGAGAGTACATTGTGATTATGAGGAAATAGCAATCACATACGTAAGGTATATAATTTTAATTAAACGCTTGCAAAGGTACAATATTTTTTATTTGCTCTATGTTTTTCTTTGGGTATTTAACACAAAATTAGAAGAGGGTATAGAAAAAATCACATTATTTTTCATACCTTTGCAAAAACAAATCTAAACCATAATAACAAAATACCATGCTTTACAAGAAAAACACTACAAAACTTTTTTGGACTTTTTTTATTACTCTATTCTCAACCATCATTACATCTGGACAAAATAAGGAAAACAACTTTGCTTCTCCTATGAATATTCCTTTATACTCTACTGGTAGTTTTGCTGAATTAAGAGGCTCGCATTTTCATTCTGGTTTGGATATAAGAACTTTTGGCAAGACAGGGTATTATGTTTATGCTCCTATGGAGGGGTATGTAAAAAGAATAAAAGTACAAGCTTTTGGAGGAGGAAAAAACCTTTATATAACTCACCCAAACGGCTACACTACCGTATATATGCACTTGGAAAGATATTGCGGAGAAATAGAGAAATTTGTTAAAGAATATCAGTATGAGAATCAAGTCTATGAGTTTGACTATATTTTTTCTAAACCGAGCATATACGTAAAACTAAGAGATACTATTGCTATAAGTGGTGAAAGTGGCTCGGTGGCTGGTCCTCACTTGCATTTTGAAATAAGAAAAACAGCAACAGAAAACCCCATAAACCCTTTATTATTTCTGAATATAGAGGATACAATTCCTCCTTATATAGAATCATTTGCAATAACTCCGTTGAAAGGGGCAAGTGTAGAGAGCTCCGCTAACGACAAAATCATAAAATTGAAAAACAACAACTCTTTTCAATCAGGAGATACCCTTGAGGCTTTGGGTAATGTGTTTTTTTCTATACTTGCTTTTGACCCTTCATTAAATTCTTCTATGAAAAACGGCGTATTGAATTATGAATTATTTGTTAATGAAACGAAAATATTTTCTCACAAGATTAATGAATTTTCTTTTACTAACTATGGTTTTGTAGACGCAGTAATAAACTACCCGCTATATATAAGGACAGGTAAACGTTATCTTTGTAGTAAAATGATGGAAAACGGCAAACTACCATACAATACATACTTAAACAAGGGTATATTGGAGGTTAAAAAAGACTCCGTTTATAGAGTGGAATGGAGGCTAAGTGATATAAAAAACAACACCACTAATTTTGTTTTCCACATCAAAGGCTTCCAAAAAGACAATGCTGTAAAAAATCTTACCTTAAAACCAAAAGTAAAACATATCAATTGCTTGGAAAGCTCTGTTTACACGGCTTCGGATGGAAGTAGTTTTGTTTTTCAAAAAAATTGTCTTTATCAAAACATAGAATTGGAACACTATGAACGCAAAGGGACATATTCTAACGTGCATACACTACACAATATTTTTGAGCCTGTAAAAAAGAAATTTACAATAAAAATAAAACCTTATAAAATAGATAACAAACTAAAAGACAAATATCTCATTGTTAAAATAAACAGCAAAGGCAATTTGTCTTCTGTGGGAGGAGGAGTAAAAAACGGTTTTGTAGAAACCCAAATAGGAGATTTTGGAGTATTTGCTGTTTGGATAGATACCATTGCTCCACAAATCAAACCTTTAAATTTTAAGAACAAAACAAAATTGTCTTCAAAACAAAAAACTTTAAAAGTAAAAATAAACGATAATCTTAGCGGTATTGCCTCTTATAATGGTTATATCAATAATGAATGGATACTTATGGAATATGACGGCAAAAACGCAAGGCTTACCTACACAATAGACGAAAAGTTGAAAAAAGGAGAAAACACCTTGAAAATTGTTGTTAAAGACAAAAAAAACAATACCAAACAAGTTACCTATAACATAGTAAGGTAGAAAAATAGGTATTTTAAATAATAAAAAGACTTATTTTAAGTTTACTCATTATGCAAAACAGATATTAAGGAATGCTTAGAAAAATCAAAATACTATTAATAATAATTATACTTATTTTTTTTAACAAATTTGCGTTTGCACAATCCGAGGCAGGACAAGCAGGGTTTGCTATTCTTAATCTTTACAACTCGGCTCCTATGACAGCAAAGGGCTTAAACTTTGTTCCTCGTTTTATAGAAGATGCTCCAACCTCTATAGCCAACCCAGCAACACTAAACAAAGAATTAAACAATATAATTTCTGTTACTTATACTGATATTTTTGCAGGTTCTTATCAAGGAGCCTTGCATTATACTCATAGTTTTGAAAAATTTGGCAACTTTGGTTTTGCCCTACAATACATTAACTACGGAGAGTTTCTTCTGACCGAAAGCAACGGAGATGTGATGGGGACTTTTTCTGCTAATGATTTGATGTTAAACATAGCTTGGGGCAGACAAATAGAGGACAATATTTATTTGGGACTTAATTTTAAACCAATGTTTTCTCATTATGAATCTTATTCCTCTACTACTTTGGCGGTGGATGTTTCCGCTATGTGGCTTTCTCCTTCCAAAAGTTGGCAAATAGGCGCAATACTCAAAAACATAGGTCGTCAAGTACATTCTTTTGCCAACCAACGAGATACTTTACCTTTGGATTTGCAAATAGGTTTTTCAAAAAATTTTAAGCACGCTCCCGTTATATTATACGTTGTAGCCGACAATCTTACACAATGGAATATAAGAGAAAACGACCCTCTTGAGCCTCGTACAAGCAAAGAATTAGACGGAAGTATAAAGGAAGAAAGTTCTTTCTCTGCTTTTTTTGATAAAAGCTTTAGACATTTGAGATTTGCCATAGATATACTTCCAAGCAAATATTTTAATCTTTCTTTCGGTTATTCTTATAGACAAAGAAAAGAAATGGCTGTTGATGATGCTTTCTCGCTTACAGGACTTTCTTATGGTTTTACTTGTTTTTACAAAAACTATACATTCTCCTTTGCTCGCAATGAGTATCACAATTATGGCAGTCCAAATTATATTACTTTGAGTTATAAATTTTAATAAAACAAATATTGATATGAATGGGATTTATGATTTCACAATGAAAAGTCTTTCGGGCAAGGAAATTAACTTTGCTGACTATAAAGACAAAGTTATGTTAATAGTAAACACAGCAAGCAAATGCGGTTTTACTCCTCAATATGAAGGTTTGGAAAATCTATACAAAAAATATAAAGATAAAGGGTTGGTCGTTTTAGGTTTTCCTTGTAATCAATTTTTAGGTCAGGAGCCTGGCGATGCAAAGGAAATACAGGAGACTTGCTTGATAAACTATGGAGTAACATTCCAAATGTTTGCAAAAATAGATGTTAACGGAGAAAATCAAGCACCTTTGTTTGCTTATCTAAAAGAAAAAGCACCTTTTGAATGCTACCCTATAAAAGAAGTGGGAGAACAATTGGACAATATTCATAAAGAACAAAAAACAGGCTTTGAAAAAGGAAATAATATACGATGGAACTTTACAAAATTTCTTGTTTCCCAAGACGGCAAAACTATAAAACGCTTTGAATCTATGGTTAAGCCCGAAGAAATGGAAAAAGATATAGAGGAAATGCTTGCTAAATAAATAACATTTCACAAACAAGAATAATTGTTATCTTATTTTAACAAAAATTGTTGTTTTAAATCGTTTTGAAAAATCTTTGCAACAATAAACTTTATTGCAAAGATTTTTGTATAAATTTGCAACTTATAAAAACCATATTTATGACAAAGAAATACTTCATATCATTGTTTGTAGGATTTGTGTTTGTTTCTTGTGGCAAACAACTATACAAGTACAATGATTACGATGATGCTATATACACCTACATTAGTAGCGAAAAGAAATCAGATATAAAAAACATAACCAAAAGTTATCAAGCCATAGTAGGAGAAAAAGAAATGAAGAAAAAGAGCAGTAAGTTTGATCCCTATGCCATACCTCCCGGGGCATGTGCCGACTATGCTTATCTGCTTTATCAACAAAACGACACCACCTCTGCAAACAAATGGTTTGAAATAGAGATAGAACTTTATCCTGAGAGCAAGACTTATATCAACAACTTAAAGCAAGAACTTGGACTATGAGATATATTTTATTGATAATTTCTTTTGCAATATTGTTTGCCTCTTGCAGTATCATAAAAAAAGACTCTAACAAGCAAGAAGACAAACAAGAACTATCCACAACGGCAAAACCTCTCACAGATAAACAAAAGCAAAGACAACGAGAAAAAGAAATACAAGCCAATCGCAAAAAACAATTGGAAGAAAATAAGAAACGCGATAAAGCGTTTGCTAAAAAGAAGAAACAAGAAGAGAAAGAAAAACGTAGAAAAGAAAAAGAACAAGAGGATATAATAAAAAATGCCGCAAAGACAGAAAGACAACGAATAAAAGAGGAACGAAAAAGAGAAAAAGAATCTCTTCTATCTTCTCAAAAACTTGCAGAACAAGAAGCCGAGTCTATAATAAAAAAACAACAAGAATTAGAAGAGCAAGAGCAACAACGTTTAGTACAAGAACAACAGCAAGAGGAACTATTGGCTAATCAAGAAAAAGAGGCTTCAAAACAAGCCTTAAAAGAACAACAAGAACTCCTGAAACAAGAAAAAGAAAAAGCTGAGCAAGAAAAGAAAGCAAAACAAGAAGAAAGGAAAAAGAAGTTTGAAAGTCTTAGCACGATGGACCAAATAATCTATCGCATGCAACACCCTGAGGAAGAAATAGAACAAGAAGAGGAGTTAACAATTTCACAAGACCAAACTTCAGATAGCTTGGTAACTTCCCTTACAGATAATGAGAAAAAGAAAATCATTGCTTCAAAAAACAAAGAAGAAGGTAATTTCTTTAAAAGAACATACAGAAAAGTGTTTCCAAAGAAAGAGGCACGCTCCAAAGTTTATTCCAAAATGTATAATGAAAAGCCTTTAACCATAATGGTCGCTTACCCTTGGAATCGTTCAGAGTATAAACAGGCAAGCGAAATGGCTTATACCGGTTGTGTAAGAGAATTATGTGAAAAAGGATATTATGTTTTGCCAGCCCTATCTTTTATGGATGAATTAAAAAAAGACACAACCAAAAACACTAAATATTTAACCTTAGAACAAATAAAATCTTTTAAGGAAAAATATAATGCTGATGCAGTGCTTTTGATTACCATATATAGAGCAGAAAAACCTTGGTGGTCTACTAATATTAATGTTGTAGCTCATTATGATTTAATTTCTACTCAAAGTTTGGACACTTTGTTTGTAAGACACGCTGATTTCAATTATGACAGTCCTATGCCAGTAAAAGAAAAAAACAATAAAAAATTACTTAACGACCCTGAACAAATGTTGTATTTGGGGCTGTTTGAAAGAATGCAAAAATATGTATTCTTAGACTTACCCGCAGGACCTTATCACAAAGATTATCAACAAGACAAAAAACGTAAAGCAGAAGCTCAAGAGGTAAAATATAAGGTTACCATCAAACCAAGTTAATATTTCTTATTATGGCAAAGGAAAAGAGTGTATATATTTGTAATCATTGCGGTTACCAATCATCTTCGTATTTGGGTAAATGTCCGGAGTGTAATAATTGGGGAAGTTTTGAGCAAGTGGTGGTAAATAACTCCTCTACAAATAAATCTTCACAAAAGGGTGTTTTAAAAAATCAACCCATACCCATACATCAAGTAATTTACAAACAAGAACATCGTATAGACACTACAGATAAAGAATTAAATAGGGTTTTAGGAGGAGGTTTGGTTTTGGGGTCTGTTGTCCTTATAGGCGGAGAGCCGGGAATAGGCAAAAGTACATTGCTTTTACAGACAGCACTCGCTTTAAATAGCTCAGTGTTGTATGTTTCTGGTGAGGAAAGCCCGGAGCAAATCAAACTTAGACAGGTAAGAATGAATATTGATTCTGAAAGTTGTTTGCTTTTGTCCGAAACCAACGTAGAAAATATTTTAGAAGTAGCTCAAAACACATCTCCAGCTTTAATTATTGTTGATTCCATACAAACACTTTCAAGTTTGGAAGCTGAGAGTTTTGCAGGCAGTATAACACAAATACGTATATGCGCAGATAAGTTAATAGATTATGCCAAAAGGTCAAAAGTACCACTTATTCTTGTTGGGCACATAACAAAGGAAGGCTCTTTGGCAGGACCTAAAATATTGGAACATATGGTGGATACTGTTTTACAATTTGAGGGAGATAAAAATTATGGTTATCGTATCTTGCGTTCCATTAAAAATAGATTTGGCTCAACAAATGAAATAGGAATATATGAGATGACTTCCTTTGGACTCAAAGCGGTAGAAAACCCGTCTCAAATACTTATGACGCAAAGAGATGAAAACCTTAGCGGTATTTCTACTTGTGCTACTATGGAGGGCAGACGCTCGCTTTTGATAGAAACCCAAGCCTTAGTATCTCCTTCTTATTATTCTTCACCTCAAAGAGTTTCCAACGGTTTTGATATAAGAAGATTAAATATGCTTTTAGCAGTATTGGAAAAGAAAGCAGGGGTAAAGGTTAGCAATAAAGACGTGTTTTTAAATATAGCAGGAGGCATAAGAGTTAGCGACCCTGCTATAGATATTTCCGTTGTTGCCTCAATACTTTCTTCTCACCAAGATGTGTATATAGACAAACATTCTTGCTTTGCTGCCGAAGTAGGCTTGTCGGGGGAAATACGTCCTGTTCCCTATATAGATAGGCGTATAAAAGAGGCTGAAAATATGGGATTTAAGAAAATATATTTAAGTAAATACAATAAAGATATTGTTGAAACAAACAATAAAATTAAACCTATATATCTTGCAAATATATCAGATTTAATAAGCAGTATAATCGTTTAAAATCAAAAACAATGAAAACCTTTACTTATAAAACCAAAGGTACATGCTCCAAAAGTATAGAAATACAAGTAGAAGGAGATGTAATAGAAAATGTTAGATTTGAAGGAGGATGCAATGGTAATACCAAAGGCATAGCCTCTTTGGTCAAAGGAATGAAAATTCAACAAGTAATTGATAGACTTAAAGGAATAGACTGCAAAGGCAAGGGAACTAGTTGCCCCGACCAATTAGCCACAGCCTTAGACTGTTTTACAAGGACACGGGCTTAGCCTGCACCCATAGGGTGTTTCATAATGGCAAAGCCGTTACAAAAACACATACGCTTAAGCGTCTATGCTAACCTATAACAACCTATGCTAATCTAAAAAAATAACGGCTGTGCCCTATAAAACAGGCTTAGCCTGCAGCCACAGGCTGTTTTAAAGACGCTAAGCGTATGTGTTTTTGTAACGGCTTTGCCCTTATAGAACACCCTACGACTGCACCCTGTGGGTGCAAAATCGGTTTACTGATTATCAATGAGTTACAAATAAAAA
>CAZVEO010000070.1:0-13048 GCA_964626385.1 uncultured Bacteroidaceae bacterium | reverse complement strand
AGTTACGAACATTTTTTGACCTGACCAAACGCGTGCACACTTTTTATTTGTAACTCATTGATAATCAGTAAACCGATTTTGCACCCACAGGGTGCTTTTTATAGGGCAGAGCCATTACTTTTTTTTCGTTTTTTTTTGATAAGTTAGCTTGGTTTTTTATGAGTTACACCCACAGGGTGCTTTTTATAGGGCAAAGCCGTTACTTTTTTAATAGCTTTGCCCTTATAAAAAGCTTGAGGCTTCGCTTTACGTTATACTAACTCATCATAACCTATGCCAACTTATGCCAATCTATAAAAGTAATGGCTTTGCCCTATAAAACAGCCTATGGCTGTAAAACGCACCCTGTGACTTCAATCACAGGGTGCGTTTATTTTATAAAAGTCTTATTTTTTTTATTTATCTCTCAATACCTCCACACTACCTTTAAATTCCACATTGCGTATAGGCCCTCTTCCTATGAAACGATAGAAATAGGTTCCTGTAGGGGAATTGGTCTTCTCTGGATCCCAAAAATCTTCTTTATTTCTTAGGTCTTGTATAAAATAGATTCTCTTGCCGTAACGATTGTATATGGCAAGTTCGTTATCTGGAAAGGCTTGTCCATCTATTAAATTGTGTATTTCAAAGACATCATTTATACCATCTCCATTAGGAGTAACAACGGTAGGAAACATTATATTGTCGTTTACTATGGTAATAAGTTTTGTTATAGTATCATGGCACTCATAGACTCTGCCTGAAGGAGATTCGTTATAGGTATAAGCATCCAATATAACGCTATAATCTCCTGCCACACTTTCTCCACTTTGTGGTGTCCAAGTGTAAGTAGGTGAATATCCCATTATGTTGACAATTGAGGTTTCATCATTCTTATTTGTTTGGAACTGCCAATGATATCTGTTTGAGGAAATTTCTGGTGTGGTCAAATTTATCATTGTAACGGTTGGGTCGGTAGCAGAAGGCATAGCGGGATTCCAACCAAAATCAGCTACAGGGTTTTTAAATACATTGATAATATTTTGATAAGATATAGTGTCCTTGCAACCGTCAGCACTCTCTACCGCAAGCATCAAATCATAACTTCCACTTGTAAGTTCAAAGTAAGGATTAACATCGGTTGAGGTTTGGTCGCCAACAACCCAATAAAAATTACTTGCATTGGAAGAAGTACTTCTAAGTTGTAATTGCAAAGGCTCACATCCCTCCATATAACCTATGTCCGAAGTAAAGGAGGCCAAAGCAGGAGCATTTATAGTTATGTTTATAGTATCCAAGCCATAGCAATACAACATTCCATTATAATTAGTTACTTGGGCAATGTATTGTTGTTGTCCAAGTACATTTTCGTCCAAATGTACGGTTATTTGTTGAGTGTTTTCTCCTGTAGGTTCCCAATCATATTTAAACGCTCCACTATTGCCAGCATCCAAAACCATAGTACCACCTTCGCAAAAAGATGTATCTGCTCCTAAATCTACCACAGGAGTGCGTACAACGTTAAGAGTGGTTACAGTATCCCAAGGACAACCAAAAGCATCAATAATAGATATTCCATATACATACTCACCAGAAGCATCTATAGGAGGAGCAATTTCTCCCGTTGTACTATTAATAGAGGAGATAAAAGGACCTTCCCAAATAACAGTATCTATCGGTACCTGATAAGTCCAGTCGGTTGAGGAGTTTTTTCCTAATTCCATCCACCAAGAGCAGACCCATCCATTATCACTTCCCCAGTTATCACAAACCCTTAGTTTCCATTCTCCATTCAGAGGACAACCAACTAATTCATTAAATCCATTCAAGTCAACAGTAATTGCACTATTATAATTTGCTTGATTATATTGCGTTCCAGTTAATCCTTGTATTGGTGTTTGGAAATAATAGGAAGAATCATAAATATGAGTAGAATCTACAGTGTTAGCAGAATAACCACTGTTTACCATGTGGTTAGGAGATGCTCCTGTAATAACCCCTTGTGCATTTGTCAAATATTGATTTGAAAAACAATAATTCCAACAAGTTCCTATAGGGTTGGCATTGGAATCGTTCATTCCTCCTCCATCTATATTATCATTTTCGTTTGGTATGCCAAGGAAAACACCGTTGATGTGTGTATTATATTTTAAAGTTACTGACTGACCATTAGGACACTCTACAAAAAAACCAAGGTCACCCAAGAAAGAGTGCTCTATTGCTATGCAAATAGATATAACTTCATCTTCATTATCTACTGTAGCACCTGGAGTAAAAGTAGTAAAGGTTACCGGAGCCTCATAACATTGTGTTCCTCCATAAGTATCGGGAATAAAGGTACGAGTATTATATTCCTCCTTGGCGGCTTGAGAAAAAGCAATTGTATCTGTTATAATTGTTGAATTTGCCGAGTAACCTACGAACATCTGTTGTTTATCTCCTGAACACATATCAGGCAACTTAGAAACTGTTTTTATAGGGTTTTTTGCCACTCTCACACGAGCAGATATTGCGTTCTTACTTGTGCAGTAGTGACCGTCTGTGGTATCTACAATAGCAAGAGTTAGATTATAACCTTGCAAAAAGGCATAATGATGCTCGGCTACAGGAGTACCATGTATTTCTGCTGTTTGTTCATCACCAAATGACCAATAATAAATACAACTATTTGGTGTTTGATGATAACCTACAACAGAGTCTGCGCCTGTGCTTGAAGTAACGGTATAGTCGCTATAAGGAAATTGAGGCAAAGCGTTTATTATCATCATAGAATCGCCCAAACACATATTCAAAGCATAGAAAGAAATATATTCCCATGACCAATTTTCACCATTTATAACAGTATCTACAATCACATTACCCAAAGAATCTGTGCGAGAACCTCTAACTAAAGAAGAATCCCTATCTATTTTAAGTGGTAATGTATGAGTTACTCCCATAGAGTCTATACGAGAATAAAAAGTATCCAAAGCTACAACAACATCTTGACACATATCCTCACAAGTTATTTTTATCTTCCAGCCAGATGCTACGTTTTGGTCATCTGACTTAAAATTAAAAGTGAGGCATCCTGTTGGGTTGGTAATCGGAGAGGCTATTGTCAAGCCATTAAGTGAATTGCCTGTAAAACCATCGCTACCATCATTATCATTGATAACAACCTGTGCTAAGGTGCTGGTACCCTCATATATTTTTAGAGTATCGCCAGATGCTAAATTAAAATCATTAACCTCTGCTACAATTCTTTGCAGCTGACTTGAGGGACAAAAAGTAATAGTTCTGTCTTGAGAATTAGTATAGTTACCCGAAGCACCTCCATCATCGTAGAAAAGGAAGTTACAACCTGTTCTTGTAGTACCATTATTGGTGTTGTTTAATAATACTGATGTTTGTGCAAATAAGCTACCTGCAAAAACAAAAGTTAAAACAAATAATACTTTAAAACAATGAGTTTTCATATCTCTATATAAATTTTATTCTCTACTTATATCTTACTAAACAAAAATATCTATCGCAAAGTTAACAAAAAACAATATTTTTTATTCAAATAAATTTGGTTGAGTATTTTTCTTTAAGACAAAATCTCGTCCCAAATGCTTATATGCTCTTTCTGTTGCTTCTCTTCCTCGTGAGGTACGCATTAAAAAACCCTCCTGAATAAGAAAAGGTTCATAGACCTCTTCCACTGTACCGGCATCCTCTCCTACTGCTGTGGCTATGGTAGTCAAGCCTACAGGCCCTCCTTTAAACTTATCTATTATTGCAGATAAAATCCTATTGTCCATTTCGTCCAATCCATTTTTATCTACATTCAGCGCCTCCAAAGCCATTTTTGCTATATCCATATTTATCTCTCCATCTCCTTTTATTTGCGCAAAATCTCTCACTCTTCTAAGTAAAAGATTGGCTATACGAGGAGTGCCTCTTGAACGTGAGGCTATTTCCAAAGCAGCTTGGTCAGTAATAGGTGTGTTCAGAATATGGCAAGAACGTTTTACAATAGAGCAAAGGGTAGTATGATTATAGTAGGTAAGTCTGCAAGTTATACCAAACCTACTACGCAAAGGAGCAGTAAGCAAACCACTACGCGTTGTTGCTCCTATAAGAGTAAAGGGGTTAAGGGCTATTTCTACACTCTTGGCATTTGGGCCACTTTCTATCAAAATATCTATTTTGTAATCCTCCATAGCAGAATAAAGATATTCCTCAACTATAGGAGAAAGTCTATGAATTTCGTCTATAAAAAGTACATCATTCCTTTCCAAATTGGTAAGTATGCCTGCCAACTCTCCCGGTTTGTCCAACACTGGTCCCGAGGTCATTTTTACATTTACTCCTAACTCATTGGCTATAATATAGGAAAGTGTTGTTTTGCCCAAGCCCGGAGGTCCATGTAAAAGCACATGGTCTAAGGCCTCTCCTCTCTCTCTTGCTGCTTGCACAAAAATACGCAAATTGTCTTTTATTCTTTCTTGCCCTGTAAAATCATTAAATCCCAAGGGTCTGAGAGCCTTTTCGTAATCTCTTTCTTGAGTAGAAAGCCTTGAAGTATCGGGATTTAAATTAGGGTTCATAATACTTATAATTCTGTATTTATATACTTTTTTGTATAGAGTCTTGTGTTTGTGTTTCTGTCGATAGCATTGTTTCTACTGCTTCTTGTAATTCTTCTTGTGAAGTAAGCCCTGTATAGAAAAACAAATCGCCACCCTTTGGTACAAACAAAAGTGTAGGAATACTGCTAATATTAAAAAATCTTGCAATATCCTTTGTTCTGTCTACATCAACTTTGTAAACGTCTATCTTTCCTTCATATTGTTGAGCAATTTTTTCCAATATAGGTGCCTGTCTTTTACATGGTCCACACCACTCAGCAGAAAAATCCACTATAACAGGTTTATCTCCCTTAAATTTCAATAGCTGTCCTTCTTTATAAGAACTTACATCCAAAACCTTAGACAAAAACTCCTCACTATCTATTTCTTTTACCCATATTTTTGGCTCCTCTATTTGTTGCATAACGTTATTATCTACCTGTGCTTGCTTATCTTTGCAAGCAATAAACAGCACAACAAATAATATACACAGAATATTACCTACTCTTTTCATAAAATGAAGAAAAATATTTTATGCAAAGTTACAAATTTTTGTATTTAACAATGCAAATCCTATAAAAAAAAGCCAGTTTAAGAATTTTTTCTTTTTGTAATTGCTTCAGTTATATTGATAACATAATCTGCCAATTTTTCTAACTGAGAATATAAATTAGTGTAAAGTATATCTGTTTGATAAGAATAATCTCCGTGTATTATGCTTTGATTATGTTCCTCTCTTATCCTATCACGGAAAACATTGATGCTATTTTCTATTTCTGTGGCTTTGCTACCATTTACTTCACTGTAATCTAAGCAAAGATTATGATTCATTTCTTCCAAAGATTCTTTAACCTTATCAAACATGGTTAGGAGATTTTGATTTTGAATTTCTGTAAATTCTATTTTCTTTTCGTCTTTTTGTCTAATGGATAAAGAAATTTGATAACAACTATCTCCTATGCTTTCCAGATTGTCTACTATTTTTAGCATTGCCTCAGTAATCCAAATTGCTGTTTGCGACATTTCATTTTCGGTGGCTTTGCTTATATATGAGGTTATTTCCAATTCCATCCTATCAGTTATTTCCTCATATTTAGAAGTTCTTTCAAATAAAGTTTCCTTTTCTTTGTTGTCCTTTGAGCAAAATATTGTTGGCAAAAAATCATACATACGCAAAACCCTACGAGAAAAAACCTCTATTTCTTTTTTTGCTGGCTCAAGTGCTACTTCGCCCGAATGTATCAAACCTTTATGTATGTATTCCAAACGGAAAATTTCCTCATCATCTGTTTCCGGTACTATTTTATTAAGTATCTTAACCATGGTAGGAATAAACCAAACGAGAATAAGAGAGTTAGAAATATTAAAAAATGAGTGAAATAAAGACAAAGCAATGGGTATGGAAGTGGCTTGTAACAAAGGTGAGCCTAAACCTATACTTATAGAAAAAATATCTATAAGATGAGTAACTGGATAAAATAGTATAAGTATCCAAACAACCCCCGTAAGATTAAACAATAAATGCGCTCTTGCTGCACGCTTGGCTGTGCGGTTGGCAACCATGGCGGCAATATTAGCAGTTATTGTCGTTCCAATATTTTCTCCCAAGCATAAAGCACAAGCCATTTCAAAACTAATAAGTCCTTTGCTACACATTATTAGAGTTATAGCCATCATGGCAGAAGAAGACTGTAAAACCACTGTAGCCAAAGAGCCTATCAAAACAAAAATAAGTATAGATAAATAGCCATATGAAGACAAGGAGGCTATAGAGTGTACAATATTTGAATATTCTGGTTTAGTAAAATCTGGTACATTAGACTGCATCAGTCCAAGTCCATAAAACAAAAGAGCAAAACCTATAATAAAACTTCCAAAAGTTTTGTACTTTTTGGTAAACATCAAAGGCGTTGCTATTGCTATAAGTGGCAAGCAAAGAGCGGTTATTGATACCTCAAAACCAAGTATTGAAACCAACCACGCTGTAACCGTAGTACCTATATTTGCTCCCATTATTATGGATATGGCTCCCGGCAAAGTAATCAAACCTGCATTAACAAAAGAAACAACCATAACTATGGTTGCTGCTGATGCTTGTATAATACTTGTTACTCCTATACCGGTAAGTATGCCTTTGAAAGGATTGGAAGTTATCTTTGAAAGTAAACTGCGAAGAGAAGAACCAGCAAGTTTTTGAATAGAATCACTCATCACAGTCATACCATATAGAAACATTCCCAACGAGCCTATCAAAGTAAGCAAGTATACTACTACATTCATTTTTTTTGTTTGATGTTTGTGAATATTAAAATTATTTTGCAAAGGTATAAATAATTATTTTTGTAACAAAATTGAAACACTAAAAACTGACACAAAAAGGCAGTAGTTTTTATTACATAAATTATTATGTGGTAACCAAGGGTTAAATGGGTTGTCTATATATTAGTTTGTTTTTATAATTTTGCCTTTGTAATAAGTTGTTTTATTATTTATAAAAACAATATGATAAACACCGCCTTTTAAAAATTCTAAATTCAACATCAATTTATCCTCTTGCGACTTTTTGAAATAAACTATATTAGAAAGGTTATCATATATATGAATTATTGTGTTAGGCAATACGTTTTCTATTCTTAGGATATCAACAAAAGGAGTTGGATAAAGGAGTATTGTCTCATCAGAATCAGTCTTTTCTTGTTGTAAATCTACATAACTTTTATACGGTAAGGAAATATTATCTACCCAAACAGCGTCTTCCCCCACGCTCACCATTTTATCTTTGTGATAGCTAAAAACAAGAGTATGTTGTCCGGGGTTTAGCAAAAAACATCTGTATGACCAATTCTCATAGCCAGATAAAGAAAGCATCAAATTATTATCAATATAAAAATCAAACACGTCTTGGTTTTCTTCTGAACTAACTTTAACATAAAAACTTATGCTATCCAATAATACATTTTCCACATTTAAGGTAAATGAAGAATTAGCCTTATTAGGCAAGTTGTAACTCGAACGAAAAGATTTTTGTCCATAAAAAGACGTTGTATTATCAATAACCCAAGGATGTGAATTATTATTAACAATATATACTAAAAGACTATCATATTCAAAGGACTCTACTTGTCTTTTGGTATCAAGCAATAGTGTTTTTGTAATAAAATAATTTCCAGCCCTATAAGTCAAACACAAAAATATAGTATCCTCAAAAACATTTCTATCCAAAGTAAAATTTATATCCCTCGTTTCTTTTTCTCCTATTGGCGCAATATTAAAAACTTTATTAAGGTTTTCTACAAACAAATTGCCCTGTTGCGAGGGTAATTGTCCATTATTTCTTAACTCTGCATTGACACATATATTATTTTCGTTAAATGTAAGTTCTACTATATTCAAATCCAAATCAGGTGCCTTTGAGTAAAAATCAAAGATGTAATTTTTATAAGTTTGGCTAATAGAATTGATTTCTATATTGAGTCGTATTCGTTTTTTGTTTTTTAGACTTTGGGAAGTTTTGAATAAAAAGGTGTTTTCTATATGTATAGTTTTATTTGGAGCAAGGTGGTTAATATTTTTTATAGAATCATACAATATTATATCCTCATCTTCTAATAAAGGAAGGCTTGCAACTATGGACTTATTGTCAAAAACAAAGAGAGATTGACCTATATTTGTAAGGTCAAAACTAACTGAATACAATGTATTTTCTTCTATATAATTTACCACAGTATTATTGTTTAAGTTTATTAATTGCAAATTGTTTATTGTTATAAAACCATCTTGCGGAGCAACAAAAAACAGAGTGTCTATTGTTGGTCTAAAAAACTGATGACTTATAACCATCTTTAACTCACAAATGTCGCATATAGAAGAAACATTCAAACAAACCTGTCCATTGCTATCGGCAGTATTTACAGCAACTATATCATTATCTTTGGACAAAGAAACATACGCGTTTGGTTGGGTGTTGAAAATTATTGTTTGAGTACCAACAGGAATATTTTTCTCATAATCAGAAATAATTTTTCTTCCCTTTCCTGCGTATGCCATCAAAGAAGGGTCGCCTTGCAAATTATATATTTCTCTATAGTAGTGTGAGTAAGGAGAAGAACTTTGCATTAAGGCCAACCAACCAGCAAAGAGCATTTGTCCAGCTGTTATATATTGTTGACTAATAGGTTCGTTGTGAGTATGGAAATACCTATCATAAAGTCCAAGATTATTTGCTGTATAAACAGGGTTGTAGTTGAGAGTTTTAAAACCTACTGACCAATAATAATCCTCCTCCCATAGCGTATTGTTGCTCGCACCTATTGTAGCCACCGCTCCGCCATTATACTGACGCAAAAGTGCTTCGGTAAAACATTCTGCCTCATCAAATTTGCCAGCCAAACAACAATTGTTTATAAACAAACCGTATTTCCCGTTATTTGATAAGGTATAAATGTCCTCTACGTTTATAGTCGGTTTAAACCACCCTTCAGTATTACAATGTGCCGTATAATTTACCCAAGCCTTACCTTCTTGCAATTCTGTTAGTATATTGTTTCTATTCGTTAAAGATTGATTGTGGTAATAAATAGAAGTGTCCATTAAGGGGAATAAATAATTTTTTATATAATTATTCTGCCCATCTAACATTTTAGGAGCGTTATATCTATTTTCATATCCAGCCACTACTAAGGCTTTGTCCAAAAAATCATCATCTTCAAAATTATAACTTTCATAATTTATAGTCTTGTCAAGTATGTTTTTTAACTCCGATGTATCTCGTGCCGATATTCTGCCGTAAAAAACATCGGGTATGCTATCTTGTGTATATTCAGCATAATACAAATCGGTATAATGTACCTCTTGCTCATTTTCCTCACTACATATAGCAAAAGAAGGTATTTGTTCTACATCACCGCAAATAAGCAAGTAATCAAAACAAAGATTTATATCAGAATTGTATAAATTATTTAAGTAAGTTTTTATAGAATCAGCAGTATTACCTATTTCATTGGTATATAATTCTAAAATGTTAAAACCTTGTTGTTTTTTCCAAAAAACAAAATCTTTAAGAGTATTTTCATATTCATTTGGTGCAACTATAACCATAGAATAAGGTATACTATTACTTGAGGTTTGATACTTGGAAGAAATAGATTTTATTGTACTTGCAGATAAAAATTCTCTAAAACTTCTACTCATTTTGTTTTTGATAGTTTTCTGTTTGCTTTCATCTATGTTTATAATCTTTATTTTAACACTTATCTTGCTTACATACTCAATTGTGTTTTGTAGTGGGTTATACCTAACGGGAGTAATTGTTATCTTGCCCAAAGAAACGCCACCCATAATACCTTTTTGCTCTATTGTTGCATATTGTTTCCTATCAAACTCATTTAAAGCATAATACTCTTTGTCTATATAAAAAGAAGTTGCTTCTTTATTTTTGAATAACGAAGGTTGTTTTGGGTATATCTTAATATTGCTGTCCAATACTATGGTATTCTTTTCTAATATGGTTTCTTCTATATCAAATTTTTCACATATCGGCAAATCGATTATAAAACTAATTTGAGGCAATTGTGCTTGACCTATAATGGAAGAATGGTTTGTTGCTCTTTCTAATTGTATTGCATAATAGGTGCCAAATGGTAAATCAACTCTTTGGGTGTCAAGTTTGCCAAATTCTTTGGTAATATAAATAAAGTCTTTTTCGTATGAAAAAGTATCCTGTGCTTTTATACAAAAAAAGGATAGCAACGACACAACCAAAGTAATAAGCAGTTTTTTCATATATGCTTATATATTAAACAATTGCTCAGCGTTATAAGTTGTTTGCTCGGCAACTTGCTCAAAAGAAATTTGTTTTATTTGTGCTACTTTTTCTGCTATTATTTTTATGTATGAAGACTCATTCCTTTTACCTCTATAAGGCACAGGAGCCAAATAAGGAGCATCGGTTTCAAGTACTATGTTTTTTATATCTATTTGCTCAACAACTTGGGCAAGATGTGCGTTTTTAAATGTTACAACTCCTCCTATTCCTAAGAAAAATCCCATTTCAATTACCTTTCTTGCTTGATTAATATCACCTGAAAAACAATGAAAAACACCTTTAAAATTTGTTCGTCCGTCTTCTTTTAAACATTGAAAAATTTCATCAAAAGCCTTCCTGCAGTGTATACAAACAGGTTTATTTCCCAAATCTTTGCTCCAAAGTAACTGTTGTTTAAATGCAAATATTTGATTGTCGTAATAATCTCTATTCCAATAAAAGTCTAAGCCTATTTCACCTATGGCCCAAACATTATTTTGCTTTACAAAAGGAAACATTTTTGATAACTGTTGTTCAACATCTTTTTCTGCTGAACCGGGATAAAGTCCCATCATAGGAAAAAACATTGTTGTATCGCTTTGCGCCAAAGCAAAAACTCTATTTACAGATGTTTCGTCTATATTGGGAAGAAGTATCTTATTTACTTGATTGGCTTTTGCTCTTAGTATGGCTTGCCCTCTATCAGTATCAAATTCCTCGCTATAAATATGAGAATGAGTATCTATCAACATTTTCACAACCCATTATTATATATCAAAAAAACTCCGCCACAGTTACTTGACGGAGGAAAACAGTTTTGTATAACCAATTTATTACACAACCAATATCTTTCTCTAAAAAAGAAAACTACAAGATAGCAATTCTCTTAGCACATTTAGATTTTAGGTTGGCAGCCTTATTCTTATGTATCATACCTTTTTGTGCCAACTTATCTATGCAAGAAAGCATCTTAGGTAGTTTTTCTTCTGCCTCTTTCTTATCTGTTATTGCTCTAAAATCTCTCAAAGCGTGTCTCATCGTTCTCATATAGTAACGATTGTGTATTCTTCTCTTTTCGCTTTGACGTATTCTTTTTAATGCACTCTTATGATTTGCCATTTTCTTTCTTATTCTTTATTCTTCACTTCTTAACAAGTACTTTTTTAATACCTTTAAAACAAGTACCCCGTAGGGGATTTGAACCCCTGATTTCCAGAATGAAAATCTGGCGTCCTGGACCAACTAGACGAACGGGGCATCGTAGTCTTATCCGTTTTGGAATTGCAAAATTAGTATATTTTTCATTACTACCAAACTTTTTAACCAAAAAAATACTAAATATTTTTTACCTTATTCTTTATCTTGTTGAAATACAAAGCCTAAACGTTTTGCAGTTATGTTATTTCTAGAAGCAACATGGTTCTTAACTTCCCCCACTGTCATCTCTTTTACTTCATCAAAAGGAGGTGTTAATAAATCAAAATTGTTAGCATATTCCATAGAAGACTTTATAATACTTTCTATAGACTCTTGGTTTATTATAGAAGTATTAAAGTTGGAATACAACAACCCTACCTCTCTTTTGCCTTCTATAAAGTAATGATTTTCTTTATTGATAAAAACTCTACCTATCAAATAACCTATATCATAATCTCTATTGTAATCAAAGGAGTCAGTCAAAAAATTATATATCTGTATCACTCCGCAAAAAGAACGGTCTTTGTCCTGTTGTACGTATGGCAAACGCATTACTTCGTGATAACGAGAAAACTCAAATACATTGGTATGCATCATAAAAACTAATATATCAGAACCAAAACGTATCTCAAACTCCCTTTCGTTTCTATCAGAAAAAACGAACTCTTTTGGGTAATCGTTTGAAAGTTTAGTTAATATATTCTCAGATGTAGAACGCATCATTGCGAAAGCATTTTTGGTGTTGTCCATTATACCATTTAAAAGCAAAGTCTTAGTATGTATTTGCTTGCCCAATTCCTCTGTATTCATAGCCTATCTTTTTTTTTATTTTAACTTAAAAACCCTGCAAAAGCATATCTTACAAAACTCTTGCAGGGCATCTACTTACTTTTTTAATTATGTCCCTTGATTAGTCCTCTGGATGAATTGCTTCCATAGGACAAACATCAGCGCAAGTTCCACAATCAACACACTTTTGTTCGTCAATTGAATACACAGAACCTTCTGATATTGCTTGAGAAGGACATTCGTCTATGCAACTGCCACAAGCAGCACAACTGTCAGATATTTTGTACGACATTTTTAAAATATTTATAAGGTTAATAACTTTTGCAAAGGTATAATTTTTTTTTGTTCTATAATATTTTTTTCAAAAAAATGAAAAAATATTGTTTTTTGAATAGGTTGAGATAGGTTACAGCCTTAGGCTGTTTTATAAGGGCACAGGCAATGCCTGCAAACCTAACAAAACTTACAAAAAAAATGAGAAAAACGGTTTACTGATTATCAATAAGTTACAAATAAAAAGTGTGCACGCGTTTGGTCAGGTCAAAAAATGTTCGTAACTTTGTAAGAGAAAAACACCCTTACCACAAAATTTCCATTTTTCATCCTTGTAACTACTTGATAATCAGTAAAAACGAATCTTCGTTTCGAGAAATCGAAACGAAGATTCGTCGAAATAAAACGAAGA